>JBAYGK010000006.1:0-20035 GCA_041666665.1 Minisyncoccota bacterium | reverse complement strand
GTACTATATTCTTGATTGTACGAATTTTCCGAAAATGTTTTTTGTCCGGATTACCGAGAGCCAAGCGGATATTTGCAAAAATCGCGCTAATGATTCTTCTCCTCGTATTTACAGCGTGGTTTTGTATTGCTCTCATCCAATATGGTCATGTTGATCGATTTATAAGCGTTTTTAATCCTTCAAGAAACGTGGTTTATTTTTCTTCTCTCGCCGATATCCCTTTCCCCGACCTAGATCTCCACGCCATCACCCCCGACGGCCGCCATATCGGCATGAATTACTCAACCGCAAAATTTGAAAACCAAATCGCCGGTTCGGAAGTTTCTGGCGACATGCAAGGAGATGAAGAATGGATATTTGTCCCGTCAACCGAAACCGTGCGCTACTACGTTTCCTCGCACGACACCCAAGCATTCTTTGACGCCAATCCCGATATCGCCTCGCAGGTTCCCGACAAAACGGACAAATACGAACTCTACGCCCGCACCATTGACCCCGCGACAGGCATATTCACGGGCGCAACCGTGAGCCAAACCATTCTTCCCGGCACTGCCGATTTCTATCAAATAACGGGAACCACCACCCCCTCCGTCATTCAAACATCAGCGTCCGCAAAAGATTTGATTTCTCTGTTCCGTTTTCTCGTATCCTCCATAAACATGCCGAAACCGCTCCGCCAGATTCTCCTTTCGGAAACGAACATCGTTGAAAAACTGCTGGCAAAAAACCTGAAGAAACCGGCATTGGCGTTAATCCAAAGCGAAAAGCGGATGATTCAACTGTTCTCATGCGGAACGAAGAAAACCGACATCTTCGCCGGAATGTTATCCGAAAAAAACGCCCTGAATTTTTTGACAAAAGACGGAGTTGATAAAACAGACATCACCGGCATGAATGGTCTATTCAATCAATTCGGAAGATCTCAAAAGTGCGGACTTGCGCAATCGGACGCGGAGCTTCTGCTCGGAATTCTCGGCAAGCTGGAAGGGGTGATTAAGAAATAACCACATGAAAAAACCGATGACGATTGGGAACCATGACAAAAGTAGCAACGGCGTTATTGAGAAAACCATCACAACAGGCGCGGAATCGGCAAGCGATGAACTCCGTCTTTTGACCGGAACGATCGTTGATGTTGACCCCGACACGCTCAGCCGAAAAGACAAAAAGGGTGTCATCACCGCATACATTGAGCTTCCGTCCGGATTTAACATAAACACGATTGATAAAACAAGCATAACGCTCAATGGAATACCGGCAAACGCAAAACCGATGGCGATAGGGGACTATGACAAAGACGGCATACCGGACTTAATGGCGAAGTTTGAACGCGGCGCGATACTTCCAACAATACCACTCGGAGATACGGCTATTTTAACCGTGTCGGGAACGGTACTTCATAAGGGAAAAACATTTTCCTTTGAGGGACAAGATGTCATAAAAGTAATTCACTAAACAAAAAAATATGAAAAATACATATATTATTGCAGTTAGTGTTTTTGTTCTTTTGGGCATTGGAATCGGGGGGTATTATTTTGCAAAAAGCAAGCGCGCGGTTTTGCTTTTCGTTCAAAAAGAGCAAAACGAGGAACTGATCGCAACGACAACCATTGCTACTACAACTGTTGTTGCAAATGATAATCAAGATGAAGAAAGCGAAATGGCGAGAGAACTGTTTTTGTTGCCAGCCGAGATCATTATAAATCAACCAGATGCGGAGGTCTTTTTAAATGATTTAAAGATCGGAATGAATCAAATTCATAATCTGACTGTGAAAATGATACAGGCAACATCTTCACAATACGACGAAGAAAGCAATTTTATATTTTATGGGAAAACATATTCACTGCATGTTGACATGACCGCAGCTGCTTCTGGAGGTTCAAGATACCGTCTTTATACGGTAAATAAACAAGGCGAAGAATCGGTAAAGATGCGTTCAGGATACGAGGGGTGTATCGGGACCGCCCCGATACTATTTGAATTCAATAAAGTTTTATATATGATTGATGCAACTGCCGGACGTTCGGGGTATACGAGTATAAATATCTGTGCTCTGCAAGCGGGAATAGTTATACCGCTTTTGAGCGTGCCCGGTTCGGCTGACTGGTTTGAATATGGAGTCGGGCAGGGAGTTTTTTCCGACAAACAAGTTTCTCTCGTTGAAAAAAACAAGCAGCTATATTTAAAGATATATAATAACAACCAACATCCTACGAAGTTTGGAAAGACAGACCTTTATTATTTATTTGAGTAACAAAGAAAATTCCACGTCGGAAACACCGCTACTTTAACCGTATCGGGAACGGTGCTTTACAAAGGCAAAGTGCTTTCTTTCAGTGGTGAGGATAAGGTAAAGATGATAAATAATATATAAAATTATGAAAAAAACATATATTATTGCGGTTAGTATTTTGATGCTTGCCGGTATCGGAATCGGCGGGTATTATTTTGCAAAAAGCAGGCATACCGTTGTGCCGACAGAACAGAATCGGCAAAATATGAGTGCCGCAACTTCATCTGTTGTTGCGGCTCAAAATTCCAGAATTTCCGTTACGGGGGATGCAACAACGACAAGAGGAAACACAGAAAATATAGCAGAGGATACGGAAGCACAAACTCTTTTTTCTTCTCTATATCAAATTAAAACAGATGGGGTATATGTTGATGAAACATTGCTTGTTGGTGCTGATCCAACAACATTTAAACTTTTAGGACGGTTTAATTATGTTGGTCTGTACGCAAAAGATAAAAATTATGTTTATCACGATGGAAGCATTGTTAAAGATGCTGATCCCAATACCTTTGGGCATGTTGGGGCTATGTACACGAAAGATACAAAACATGCATATTTTTTAGATGAAACAAATATAGACGCTCCGCCGCCCGAGGTATTACCCGAGTTTTCAGATGATAAAATTATTCCAAATGCTGACGCAAAAACTTTTTCATGGATTAAAGATGCTTTTGCAAAAGACATAAATAATGTTTACTATGTTGGGAGTATTATTCCAAACGCAGATCCTAAAACATTTCAACATGTGGACTATGGATATACAAAAGATGCAACGCACGTCTATTTTGCGGGTCAATTGATTTCTGGTGCCGACCCTAAGACTTTCCAGTATGTTGATAATGGTTATGCAAAAGATGCAACGAATGTCTACTTTTCAGGTAAAGTTATCTTAGGAGCGGATCCAAAAAACTGTACAGTCAAAAATCTTTATGGTTGTAAATGAGATTGCGAAGCTTTTTCATTTTCGCCTTCTGACCGGAACTATCGTTGATGCTGACCCCAATACGCTCAGCCGAAAAGACAAAAACGGCGTTACCGCGTATAATAGAATCTCTGTCCGGATTTAACATAAACGCGATTGATAAAATGAGTACAACGATGACACGAATGGAAACGAATACGCCAATAAACGCCGTAATTGTCCGTATTCGTATCCATTCGTATCATTAGTATAATTCGTATATTAGTATATTTATTTTGTATATTGGTATCTTTATTTATCAAAGCATACATTCCCATGACAATCCTTGAAGAACTCAAAATATTTGCAAAACACATCATCCATTGGGTGTATTACTTTGTCGGTTTTTCGTTTTTTTTCTTTGTTTTCGGGTTGCACAAAGCGGTGATTTTTGGGAAAACTTTTTTATTTTTGCTTCCGTCCGAAGACTCCATTGCCGTTCAAGTTTTTAACAGAGTAAGGGAAGACGTTCTTCCGAAGAATGTGGAGCTTTTGGTGACGAATCCGATGAGCGGATTTTTATCTCAAATGTCGCTTGCCATCTTTTTGGCTTTTTTGGCGACTTTGCCTCTTTTTGTGTACAAGGTTACTCTGTATCTCCGCCCCGCGCTCCTTCCTCACGAAAGAAAGGTGCTTTCGTGGATGCTTTGGCCGACGGTTTTCCTCTTTTTTTCCGGTTGCGCATTTTCTTACTTTTTTCTGGTGCCGGCAACGTTTAGCGTGTTGTATCCGTTTGCCACCCGCATCGGCGCAACCACGTTTTTTTCACTGGACGAATTCATTTACTATGTTTTCAGCCTGACGTTTTATGTCGGAATCATGTTTCTCTTGCCGTTGTTTATGATCATGTTGAGCATGATGGGGATAGTAAAAGCCGAAATTTGGTTGCGCATATGGCGGCACGCAATCTTGCTTTTTTTGGTTCTTGCCGCAAGCATTACCCCCGATGGAACGGGGATTACCATGGCAATGCTCTTTGTTCCGCTGGCTTCGTTGTATTTTACCGGATATTATTTTGCCAAAAGGCTTACGAAAGGTGTATAATTAATGAAAGGTCGAATTAGAAGAAGGTTTAAAATAAAACAATACCATGTTTGGATTGGGAACTCCGGAAATAATCGTGATCGTCGTTGCGATCGTGATTTTGTTCTTTCTTTACAAAGGAAGAAAGGCGAAATAAATATATCGTTATTTTTTTATTGATGCAGGTTCGGGAAAAACGGAAGAGCATAAAAACTCCCGTCTTTTCCTCCGTTTGCATGCAATAAGACAGAAGGTCGAATTTGAGAATTAGAACACATAAATAAAAATGAATATGTTTGGACTGGGACTTCCGGAATTGGCAATCATCCTTGTCGCGATAGTGATTTTTTTCTTTGGCGGAGAAAAAATATCGGAAATCGCGAGAGGGTTGGGCAGATTCACCGGAGAATTCAAAAAGGGGAAAGAAGAGATGGAAACGGAAATAAAAAAAGCCGAAAAAGAAATAAAGTTGAAGTAGAGAGGCGTGCCGGCAACAGAACCTCTCCCGTGCCGGGACGATTCGTTTCCGCTCCCGCCGACTGACGAATGAAAGAGGGAGACACCGCACAGCTTACCCGAATGTCGGCAGTAATCCTGCCGCTACGCTCCGACAATCCGCAAACTGGCGGGGCGCGAGCGATAAACCATATGGCGCCAGTGTATTAATTGGCAAAATGGACAAAGAAAGAAGAACATTTTTAAAAATAATATTGATTGGCGGCGGGACCCTTTTGGCCGGAAAGGTTTTGGGTCCGCTGTTTTCGGGGCGCGCAAATGACTCCTTCACAAAAGTTGATCCATCTGCTACACTCAATCCGCCGGAGGAGAATAATCACAAATCTTTCAGAGTGGTTGAAAACGAAAGGATGTTGTCCATTTACGACAATTCCGGAGAGGAAATATTCCAAATTGATAAAGGAGCGTAAAAGTAAAAAGAAAATAGAAAATAGAGAATTGAGAATAGAGCCGACGAACTAACAAAATAATGTCGGCGTTAGCCGACCCCTACGCCCCAGTGATCCGCCTCTGCCAGTTGGCGGATGACGGAGAGCGATCAGCCAAATAGAAATTATTAAACCAATGAGTGCGGAAAAAACAGAATGCAAAAGACATAAATGGATACCCCTTTTGGGGGTTGATAAAAAAAAGAGCGTACCTACGTCTCTTTTTACCTGTCTTCACTGCGGAGATTTGAAAGTGGGCATACATACCATTAAAATTTCCCGCTACCGTTTGGATATGGGAGAGTTGCCGATCAACAGCGTGGCGGGAATAAAACTGACGAATGCGCCGTCCCCGGCTTCGGGTTTGATACTGGAAGCATCGGTGGATGCGGTCGCCACATTGGGAATGCCTTTGTATATGGTGGCGGCAACGGGACATTTTGATAATGCGAATGCGACGACGAGCGCGACTTCTCCGTGCGTGGCGCTGGCGATAGATACCGGATCGGGAGATAATAAAAAAGTCCTTCTGCACGGCATTATGAGAGAGAATAGCTGGAGCTGGACCACCGGACCGGGACAAGCCGGGCTGGTCTATTTGTCCACGAGCGGAACGTTGACACAGACGCGGCCTTCCGGAACAGATGAAGTTATACACCCCGTCGGATGGGCGCTTTCAAGCAATTGCATTTATTTTAATCCGTCAATGATATATCTGACGCACGTTTAGACCACTTTTTCCCGTTTTTACAAGTTGAAAATTAAATCGTCATGTGTTTAAATACCAAGACCAGCGGTATTTTTTTACGAGTAAAAAGTAAAAAGTAAAAAGCAAAAAGTCCGAAACCGTCCGCCCGTGCTTTTTCCTTTTTCCTTTTTCCTTTTTCCTTTCAACTTTTTACTTAAAAACATTATGCTTTCCATAATAATTCCTTCATATAAAGACAAATATCTTCAGCCGACGATTGATGATATTCGCAAAAACGCCAGAGGCGAAATTGAGATTATCGTTATTTTTGACGGCTATCGGGACGATGCGATAACCGGAGCGACGGTTAGCATTCATAACGAAAACAGAAGGGGTCTTCGGGATAGCGTGAATTCGGGCGTGGCAATCTCCCGTGGCGAGTATCTTTTAAAATGCGATTCCCATTGCATGTTTGATGAAGGTTTTGACGTGAAGTTGCTCGCCGATATTGAGGATGACTGGGTCGTTATTCCGAGGCGGTATAAACTTGATACGGAGAAGTGGATCATCTGCGAAGACGATCCGAGGCCGATTGATTATGAAAAATTGACAACGCTTCCGGACAGAATTTGCGGACAAATATGGCCGCGTCGCGCAAATAACCATAAAGATATTCTTGTAGACGAAACCATGGTTTTTCAGGGTTCCTGCTGGGTCATGTCGCGCAAGCATTGGGATTTTATCGGAGAATTGCAGGAGGAAGGATACGGCACGTTTACTCAGGAACCGATTGAAATCGCCCTCAAAACATGGCTTGGCGGAGGGAAGGTTATGGTGAATAAAAAAACGTGGTATGCCCATCAGCATAGAAAATTCGGAAGGACGCACAGGCTGGATAGCACGGAAGTGGCGGCCGGAAACGCGTATTCAAGAGATTTTTGGCTCAACAACAGATGGGAAAGAAGAATTCATGATTTTGAGTGGCTAATAGAACGATTCAAGTAAAAAGTTAAAAGTAAAAAGGAAAAAGCACGGACGGACGGTTTTAGACTTTTGACTTTTAACTTTTGACTTTTAACTTTTTTCTCTAAAAAAACATGCTATCCATCGCCATTCCCAGCAGAAACGAGAAATTTTTGAAACAGACGATTCTGGATGTTTTGGCGAACGCGACCGGAGAAATTGAAATTTTTCCCGTTTTGGACGGATACGAACCGCCGGCGGACGAAATCGTCAGCGATCCGCGAGTCCAGTATCTTCGGATACCGCTCGGGGACGGCAAATGCCATAAGCGGCAAGGCATCAATATGATGGTTGACCGATGCGGAGGGGAATATGTTATGAGTCTGGATGCTCACTGCATGGTGGCGAAAGGATTTGACGTTGAACTCGCCAAAGCTCATGAGCCGAATTGGGTGCAAATTCCGCGACGGCACAGACTGGATGCCGAAAATTGGTGTTTGCAAAAACAAGCCGACGACCGACCGCCGATTGATTACGAATATGTGCCGTTTGAAGATTTACTGCAAAAAGACAAGGGCATTCATGATTTCAAGTGGGATAAAAGAACGCGCGCGAGATGGGATATTCCGATAGACGACACGCTTACTTCTCAAGGGTCATGCTGGTTCATGACGAAACGCTGGTTTAAAGAAAGGGGGTTTATGGATTTGAAATACCAAGGGTGGGGGCAAGAGGCGGAAGAAATAAACTTTGAAACATGGAAGAACGAAGGGTTCGTCAAGGTAAACAAAAACACATGGTATGCGCATCTGCATAAAGGAACGAAGTACGGCAGAATGTATTTTATGCCCAAGGGTGATCAGATAAAAAGTTACGAATATTCGGTTGGTTTGTGGCTGGGAGAAAACAGGGACTTTTTTATCGGTTTAATGGAACGATTCATGCCCATGCCCGGTTGGCCTCCGGATTGGAAAGAAAAAATTTGGAAGAGCGACGAATAGAAAAAAATTGCCGAGTAAAAAGTTAAAAGTGCCACCGCCGGCGGGCGGGGTCCCGCTTACGAGCGGGAAAAGGAAAAAGCACGGACGGACGATTTTAGACTTTTAACTTTTGACTTTTAACTTTTGACTTAAAAACATGGAAAAAGAAAGCATGTTGGGAAAATGGGACAAGTGGTACAAGAAGGTTGACGCCATCGGGGCTTTTCGGTATGGAGATACGATTACCTACCAAATGGCGGCTGATTTTATGGCGGATATCGGTGAGGTTGAAGACTGGGGATGCGGTACCGGCGGATTCAAAAGATTTTATAAGGGAAAGTATACCGGCGTTGACGGGAGTGCGAATAAATTTGTGGACAAGATCGCCGATCTTCGCACGTATCGGTCAAAAGCGGACGGTATCGTGATGCGCCACATTCTTGAGCATAATTATGATTGGCAAGCGGTGCTCCGAAACGCGGTTGCGTCTTTTAATAAAAAACTGTGCATCGTTTTCTTTACGCCGTTTGTTGAGGAGACAAAAGAAATCGCTCACAATAAAAAATACGGGGTGGACGTGCCGGATATCGCGTTTAGCAAAAAAGACCTGGAAAAATTTTTTGAAGGCCTATCGTTTCGTCTGGAAGAAAACATTGCGACCAAAACGGGATACGGAGTGGAACATGTCTACTACATAGAAAAAACAGAAAAAACCCTTGCGGAAAAACCTCGTCCCAAAATAGCGGTGATTTCGGCGAATTTGGGAAGTTTTGACAAAGAAGACCCGCATGTCCCTCAGTCTCTCGCGCACGATTATTTTAAGTTTACCGATGAAAATTTCCCGCCGCGGTTTAAAGCCATGACGCCGAGATTGCAGGCTAAAATCCCGAAGTTTTTCGGCTGGCAATTGGCGCCGGAGTATGAGTATTATTTGTGGATTGACGGGAATTTAACCCTCTCTCACCCCGATGCGCTGAAGTATTTTTATGATCAGTGCCAAGGATATGACATCGTTGTATTGAAACATCCCGTACGGCCGGATATACGGCAGGAGGTGAGATATACGAGGAAGGGATTGAAACAGGGGTCTTTGTATTTTGCGGGAAGATACGTGAACGAACAACTGAAAGAGGCATATGATGAGATTTTGGCGGACAAGGATTTTGTTGACGACCTGTTGGTTTGCGGAGGGATATTCATGTATCGGAATACGCCGGAGATTCGGAAAATGTTCAAAGAATGGTGGTATCACATATCGCGCTACATTATTCAGGATCAGATATCGTTTCCGTATGTGCTCAAAAAGAGCGGAGCGAAAATAAACGTGAGACCGGATGTGTACAGCCATTGCCCGTATCTTTCCGCCCGAGGGCACAAATATCACAGCAGATGATGCGTTACGTGAAAATAGATTACAGATTACAGATTATAGAATACGAAACGACGAGAATAGAAAATAGAAAATTGAGGTGCATCACGCCAGTCCCCAGACTGGCAAGGGAAAGTATGAAACGGTTTTTCCCGCTTGCAAGCGGGACCCCGCCATACTGGCGCAGTACACCTTTTGGATATTTTACTTCGTTCCTCGCAAAATATCTCAAGAAGGTTTTACGGAATGGGTCCCTGCCCATTCCTCACCCGCGGGCGGTGGCATCAATCGCAGAGCGAGCCGCGCGTGAGGAAAGGGAAGGGACCCATTCCGCAAGACTCATTGAGGGCTTTTGTGAAGCATGAACAAAAGACCCTATGAGTGAACAGCTTCTGTAAGAAGCGATATCCAAATAGAAATAGACGAGTCAAGAAAATTGAGGTGCATCACGCCAGTCCCCAGACTGGCAAGGGAAAGTATGAAAACCGTAGGTTTTCATCAATCGCAGAGCGAGCCGCGCGAGCGATATCCAAATAGAATGGAAAAATAAAATAAAAGATGCCGCCTGTCTATTTGCGTAACGGCGCAAAATACGGCAGAATAGAGGCTTCGGAAGCAAAAAATATGGACACATTGGATTTCATTTTAAAAAGATACAACCTTACGCTGAACGAAAATCAGTTTCTTGTTCCCCTTCGCCATAGCCGATGGCGCGAGATGCCTTTGCTTTTTAAAGATCTCGGATTTACCAAGGGGGTTGAAGTGGGGGTGTATCGCGGAAGATTTTCCACCACTCTTTGCGCGCCGAATCCGGATTTGGCGCTTATCGGAGTGGACGCATGGGACGCGTATGACGAGTATAAAGATTACGATGCCGAGGATATGGAGAACGCCTTTTTTACAGCAAAGGAGAGAACGCGCGGATATAATATCGCGCTCTTGCGAGAGTATTCCTTGGAGGCATCCAAACGATTTGCGGATGAATCTTTGGATTTTGTTTTTATTGACGCCAATCATGATTACGAATATGCGGTTAACGATATCGCCGCGTGGAGCAAGAAAGTCCGCAAGGGAGGATTGGTGTGCGGGCATGATTATGTCGTCAACACGGAATTCAACTTCGGAGTGATTGAAGCGGTGAACGGCTGGTGCGCTTCCCATCATATCAAACCTTTGTTTCTGTGGAGAGATAAATGTCCCAGTTGGATGTATGTAAAAGAATAATCGCTATTCGCTATCACCATGAAAATATTTTTAGATATCGGAGCATGGAAAGGAGATACTGCAAAATCGGTGTTAACCAGCAAACATGACTTTGACAAAATATATTGTTTTGAACCGCAATTGGATCTGTGCGACGCTATCAGATCTCTCAATAATCCTAAAATTAAAATTGAAGAATTTGGTTTATGGAATAAAACGTGCGCGGTTCCTTTGTATATGGAAGCAAACAGTAAAAGTCGCAAAGCCACTATTGGGGCAACAGTGTATGAAGATAAGTTTTCCGGACCAAAAAAGTTGCCGAACGGAAATATGATGAAAGCAAGTGATTGGTTTTGCGCGAATCTTAATGCCGATGATTATATTGTGATGAAAATGAATTGCGAAGGGGCTGAATGCGATATTTTGGAAGATTTGATGGATTCAGGAGAATTTGATAAGGTTGACGTTTTAATGGTTGACTTTGATGTTAGGAAAATTCCTTCTCAAAAGCATAGACAATTTGAGTTGCAAGAGAGATTAAAAGCTTACAAAATTCCAATATATACCGTTGGCAGAGTTGATCGGTTTCGATTGAAAGGCATAGATAAAACTCATTATTGGATGGATACCATTTTAGTTGGAGAAGTTCCCCGTTTTGATAAAGCGTCGGACGATAAAAGTAATTTTTACAAAAATATCAAAGATATTGCGTTGGTTGATGAAGAGATCAAACCGCCGGTCATGAATGCCTTTGAGCACAGAGATACTTTAGAATACATTGCAAAAAAATATAATTTCGATTTCAGTAAGGAATCGCCGTTTCATATTACCGGAGGAAGAAATGGGCTTGCTGTTCTTTTTAATGAATTGGGCTTTTCTGTCGGCGCGGAGATCGGCGTTCAATCGGGAAATTATTCCGAGGTTTTATGTAAAGCGATACCGACGTTGAAACTGTATGGCGTTGATGCATGGACCAAATATGAAGGATACAATGATGTTCAGGGCGAACAAGAAAGATATGATCGCATTTACGAACAGGCGAAAAATAAGTTAGCTCCGTACAACTGCCAGTTGATAAAAAAATGGAGCATGGATGCGGTGAAAGATTTTGACGACAAGAGTCTTGACTTTGTATACCTTGACGGGAATCATGATTTTGCTCATGTTACGGAAGATATTAAAGCATGGGAAAAGAAAATTAAACCCGGTGGTATATTGGCGGGGCATGATTTTTTGCGAAGCAATCGATGGCATCTTATGATCCATGTTCAAGATGTCGTGCAAGCATGGACTTCCGCTTATCAAATTAAGCCATGGTTTGTCGTTGACGGTGATGAACAATGCCCCAGTTGGATGTACGTAAAATGAGTATAAGGGATTAGTATAAGTATAAGGGGACGACGGACGACGATGCGTGAATTTTATAACTTGTGCGCAAAATGAATAAAACCATGATTAACACGAGAGAAGATTTGGCGGGATATTTCAACGAACTCGGTTTTATCACCGGGGCTGAAATTGGTGTATTGGCAGGATTGTATTCCGCTGTTTTGTGCGAGGCAAATCCCGGGGTAAAACTTTTTTGCATTGATGCTTGGGGATACGGCGAGCACAAAAGAAAAGCGTATCATCTGCGGGCATACGAAGAAGCGAAAGTACGATTGGCTCCGTATGACGCCACGCTTATGCACATGCTCAGCATGGAAGCCGTGAAAGATTTCGCGGATGAATCTTTGGATTTTGTTTATATTGACGCAAATCATAAATATTCTTTCGTGGAAGAGGATATTCGCGAGTGGACGAAAAAAGTCAGGAAAGGCGGAATCGTTTCCGGACACGACTATGAGTTTGAGCCGGGGAAAGCGGTTGACGATTATGTGAAGATGAACGGAAATATTGTTTTGCAGGTAACGCCGCAAAAAAGCGATAAGGCGCTCTCATGGTGGTTTATTAAATAAGCATCTGAATCAGTATCAGGGACGACCATTTTTAAAAATTTCTAATATCTAATATCTAATTTTCTAATAAAATGTCTAATGTTAAAATGTTTTTGTTTGAAATTCAGTCATTTGGATTTTTATTGGAAATTAGAAATTGGATATTGGAAATTATTAGGATAACATTCCCTTGAGAAAAATTTTGAGTTTTGTTTTTTTACGAAGGTATTTAAAGTAAAATATGAAAGTATCCATTATCATCGCTTTTTATAACAGTCACGGGGTCGTTGCCCGGCAGGTGAAGCATTTTGCGTCCATGAATTTGCCCGATGACATTGAGTTTATTTTTGTTGATGACGGAAGCAATCCTCCCCACAACGTTGAAGATTATAATCTCAAAAATCTGCGCATCCATCACACGAACGACAAACGGCCGTGGACACAGGGTATCGCGCGCAACGCCGGAGCGAAATTGGCGAAGGGGGAATATCTTTTCTTGACGGACATAGATCAAATTCTTTCAAAAGAAGCCATCATGGACGTGTACAAGTTCACCGGCGACAAAATGGTCTTTCCGCGCCACCTCGGCGTTCTTTTGGAGGATGGAACGCTGACTCAGGACACCGCCGTTTTGGAAGAATACGGAATGGACATGAGCCGGCTCGGCACCAAAAGGGGACTCTATGCCAGCGTGCACGGAAACACGTACGCGATAAAACGGTCAACCTTTGAACTGATCGGCGGATATGATCCGAGGCACTGTCTTTACGGACATCACGCCGGGGAGCGACAGGGAGAAGACAGCATTTTTAACAGAGAATGGAGCCGTTATGCCGCCAAACGGGGAATATTGCAGGAATTGGGTTCCAAGGTGTATATTTTTCCGATCGGAAGATACAACGTGAAAGGAGATTTGAATCCGAAAGGATTGTTCCACAACTTAAGCTACGAGTTGGTTCCTCAACCGTTGAAACCTTGATACTTCTAATGCTTCAAAAAACATGCACATCAATTCACTCAATATAATGAAGGGATTTATCAATCAATATCTTCCGGATAAAGAATTGAAAATTTTGGATTTGGGAAGTCGTGTCGTTTCCGAACAGTCCTCGCTCGGTTCGTACCGCCAGTTTTGCATCAATAAAAAATGGAAATATACGGGCGCGGATATTGAAGCGGGAGAAAATGTGGATGTGGTTTTATCCGACGGTTACATTTTTCCCTTCGGCGATGAAACATTTGACATCGTGCTTTCCGGACAAACCATAGAGCACATGGAATATCCGTGGGTCTGGTTTCGGGAAATGGCACGAGTTTTGAAACGCGGCGGAGCCTGTTGCATCATTGCCCCGGCATTATTCCGCGAACACAAATACCCGATAGATACTTTCCGCTATTACCCCGACGGAATGAGAGCTCTTGCGAAGTGGAGCGGACTTCAGGTTATAAAGACTGAAAGAATCGCAGTAAAAGAAACAACGCACGATACGTATTTATTTGCAAGAAAGCCGTAAAAAGGAAGCATTTTTTATACAGAAAAAAAATAATTTCGTTTGAAAAACAACCATGTCAAGACTTACCACCATACAATTTGAAGGTTCCACTTTTTGCAACTCGCGTTGCGCTTTTTGTCCGCTGACCGATCTTGCCCGCGCGAAGGGAACCATGTCGGATGAATTGTTTCATAAGATTATCAAGGAAGGAAAGGAGATGGGGGTGAAAAGATTCATTCCGTTTTTAAACGGCGAGCCGTTCGCGAATCCGAAAATTTTTGAGTGGCTGGATTATATGGAAAAAGAAGGAGTGAGGACTTGTCTTTTTACCAACGCCGAACTTCTTGACGAGGAAAAAATTGACCGGCTGGCAAAATATTCAAATATTGATTATATCAATTGCAGTTTTAACGCCGCCACCAAGGAAACATACGATGCCATCATGCGCCGTCCGAGTTTTGAACGGGCGAAAAAAAATGTTGAGTATCTTATCGCCAAAGCTCCTTTTAAAATCAAAGTCGGAATGACGGTTGTGGAAAAGAACAAACACGAAACGGAACTTTTCAGGAAGATGTGGGGACGGCGCGCAAAATTCGGCGATTTCGTAAATTGGGCGGGCGCTCGGCATGATCCGTTTGAAAAAACCGGCGAAAGGATTCCATGCGCGTATATTTTAAACAAAATGTACATACTGTGGGACGGAAGAGCTTGTCTGTGCTGTTTTGATTACGACGGCAAAGTGATTTTTGGCGATTTGAACAAAGAAAGTTTGCGCGATGTCTGGGAAGCGGGGGAACCGATACGGGAAAGACACAGAAAATCGGATTTTGACATGGCGCTTTGCCGTGAGTGCAACGCCAATGCGCATAAAACGAACTTGGCAAATAAGAAATAATATACTATCGCCGGTACGGGGTTGCACCCCGTTCCGAAATATTTGAGATGTTGAAGAACTCTTGATTATTTGAGATAAAATGTGAAATTTTAAACATTTCGGTACGGGGTGCAACCCCGTACCGGCGATAACCGTCGATAGCGGTGCGAGCAGTTACATAAAACGAACTTGGCAAATAAGAAATAATACTCTATAAATATAAAGATATGAATGCATTTGAATATATCGTTAATAAATATAAAGTTGATACGTCCAAGCCTTCGCCGACATTTCTTCCCATCAGCCGGTATACCGGATTTCCGGAACTGTTAAAAGAATTAGGGGTGAAAAAGGGCGTTGAACTCGGCGTGTACAAAGGCAAATACACGGAGGTGCTGATGAATATGCTTCCCGGCTTGGATTTGACCGCCGTTGACGCGTGGACGGCCTATGCCGGATACAACGACTACGAAACAACCGATCTGGAAGTCAACGCCTATAATCAGGCGATGAGCCGTGCGAAAAAAACGGGTTTTACAGTAATGAAAGATTGGTCCGTGCCGGCTTCGCAAAAATTTGCCGATGAGTCTTTGGATTTCGTCTTTCTTGACGGCAATCATGATTTTGCCCACTGCATTGAAGATCTCGCCGCATGGAGCCCCAAGGTAAAGAAGGGCGGAATCGTTTCCGGGCACGATTTTTTCAAAAGCAATCAGTTGCGCTATGCCGTTACCTATGCCGTTCCCGCTTGGTGCGCGTATCAGAAAGTGCCGATGCTGTTTGTCGTGAACGGCGATAAAATACCGTCGTGGTTTTATGTTAAAACTTAGAACGAATAGAAAAATAGAATGATAAAAAAATAGAAAAAATAGAAAAACCAAAAACAAAAATTATGGCCACATACGATTTATCCATTTTAATTCCCGCGCGCAACGAAGAATTTCTCAAGCGAACGATTGAGGATATTTTGGCGAACGTGGAAGGGAATACGGAAATCATCGCCGTCTTGGACGGGTATCAAACGGAGCTCCCCGCCGATGCGAAACTCCGTGTGATTCACAACCCCTCTGCGCTCGGACAGCGGGCGGCGACGAATCAGGCATGCAAGCTTTCCAAAGCGAAATATGTCATGAAGGTTGACGCTCATTGCTCTTTTGACAAGGGGTTTGACGTAAAAATGATGAGCGAAATGCGCGATGATTGGACGATGGTGCCGATAATGAGAAATCTGCACGCTTTCAATTGGGTGTGTCCCGACGGACATGCGCGCTATCAGGGTCCGAGCGGGCCGTGCGCGGAACCGGGGTGCGGAAAGCCGACCGTCAAAGATGTGGTGTGGATTGCCAAAAAGAACCCGCAAAGCGTTTCGTATTGTTTTGATCAGGAACCGCATTTCCAATATTTCAACGAGTACAGAAAACGTCCGGAATGCGGTAAGGGAGATATTACGGAAACGATGTCCATTCAAGGCTCGTGTTTCATGTTGACGCGCGATAAATATTGGGAGCTCAATATTTCGGACGAAGCGCTCGGTTCATGGGGGTCGCAGGGAATTGAAGTGGCGTGCAAAACGTGGCTCTCCGGCGGCAGAGTGGTCGTCAATCATAAAACATGGTATGCGCACATGTTCAGAACCCAAGGAGGAGATTTTGGTTTTCCTTATGAGAATCCCGGCAAAAAAGTGGCGCACGCCAAGCAGACGGTGAGGGAACTGTTTTTTGATAACAAATGGGAGAAACAAATCTACCCGCTCTCTTGGCTTTTGGAAAAGTTTTGGCCGGTGCCGGGGTGGAGCGAAGAATCAAGAGAAAAATTAAGAGCGTGGCCTCTGCAAAACGGAAAGGCAATGCCCGCGCAAAAAGCCGAACCGGCGCCGGCGTTGCTTCCCGAATCCGTCCCGACTCCGGAAGTCGCGGCATCGCAGGGCGCGGTGGACGACGAACTTGGATACCGGGTCAAGCCCGGTATGACGAATTCCGCTTACCCTTCCGTCATTCCCGCGGAGGCGGGAATCCACGTCGGGAGTCAATCGGAACCGGTGACGAGCAACGCCGTGGATTCCGGCTCCCGGGCCGGAATGACAAGTGTCGGCATCATTTATTATACCGACAATCTTTTGGACGAAAAAATAATGAATGTGTGCCAAAAACAATTGTTGAAAGCGGCGGGAGGGAAAAAAATCGTGAGCGTTTCGCTTCAGCCGATGGATTTCGGGCAGAATGTCGTTCTTCCTCTTCCGAGGGGATATCTTACGATGTTCAAACAAATATTGACGGCGCTTCTGGTGATAGACACCGATGTCGTTTTCTTTTGCGAGCATGACGTGCTGTATCATCCTTCCCACTTTGACTTTGTTCCGCCCGACAGAAATGTCTGGTATTACAACAGCAATTATTGGTTTTTGCGGCATTCCGACGGTTTCGCTCTGCATTTTAACGCCAGCCCGCTTTCGGGGCTGTGCGTGTATCGCGATATCGCCATCAAACATTATCAAGAAAGAATCGCGATGGTGGAAGAAATCGGTTTTTCCTACAATATAGGTTTTGAACCGATGACGCACGGCAGGATCAAATGGAAGAATTGGTATCCGTTTCAAGTATGGCAGTCCGCGGCGCCGAATGTGGATATCAAACACGGAAAAAATCTCACTCGCGCGAGATGGACGATAGACCTTTTCAGAAAAAAACCCACCATATGGAAGGAAGCGAATATAGACACCATCCCGGGTTGGAATAATGTGAGAAAATTGTTAGAATAAGGAAATAGCCACCGCCCGCGGGCGGGGTCCCGCTAGCGAGCGGGAAAAATAGAAAAGAGAAAATAAATAACGGAGTTTTTAAAGAGTAAAAATTGAAAGCCAAAAAAAGTGCCGGAATGCCGATCTCCGACGCCGTTTTGGTTTGACAAAGAAAATATTTTATACCATTTCTAAAAAACTCATTAACATCCGAGAAATTGCGGACAAAGGTCTTTCCTTAAGGAGGAGTGAATCCGCCAACTGGCGGAGGAACGACGGGGAAAGGAGAGACCTTGGGTAGCAATTTCGGTTGGCAAAAGATAAAACAATTTTTTAGAAATGGCATTATACGCCTTATGTCGCCACATATAAAACCATGAAAAAAATTATAAAAGAGGAGTACGACGAAACGCCGTTTAATATAATCACGGAAAGCGAGATTCTCACCGCCAATGATTTTGCCGCTTTGGCGAAGATGTCGGGGGAGTTGAAAGAAACATTGGCGAAGGTTCAAATGTTTCGTACGCGAACAGAAATGGAGGTTTCCGTTTTGAACGACATCAAGCATCCGACACCGTCTTCAAAATACTGGCAATCCGTCAGAGAACAAAATACGATGTTTCAGGAGTTGGTAATGCTTTCTTACGATTATCGCAAAAACATCGTTGAAATGAAAATCCTTGACAGGAAAATAGCGGAGGAAGAAGACGAACTGGAAAAAGAGCTCTTGCGCATAGAAAAAGAAAAGAAAATGTTCGTCGCCAAAAATCAGGAACGAACCGCGAAAGCGAGAATCGTTGAGTTGGAACAATGGTCGGACATCAAAAGCAGGGAAGCCGAGAACATGAGCGAAGATGAGCTTGCGGATGTGGACAACCATCAGCTTATTTCTTACGTGAAGAGATGGATCAAACAGTCAATGGTAATGGGGGACAACGGAAGTCCCGCCGAACGTCAAAATTTATTGGGACAATTGCGGAGCGGTATTTTACTCTGCATTTCCAAAGGAATTATTGAATCGGTATTGCAGGATTTTTCGGAGGAGATACGAAATAAAATCAAAAAAGAATATGGGCTTACATGATTGGCTCTCGTATTTTTGACCGGTAAACTAACTGTAGTGATCAAAATGTTTAATTTTTGACCGCTACAGAAACGAAGATGAGTCAAAAGTGAAGAGGTTAATTAAGAATGGTATCAGTTTTCTTCCCGTAGCTTACCCACACCTGAATCATTGACGTTATGCCTTATTCTTATTATATTGTACTTGTACTATGCTTAAAAGGATTAATAAGCATAGTACATAATAAATACTATGTTAAAAGCAACAATTGCAAAGCAAAAAGAGGATAAAGAGCGATTACTCTCGCTCCCTTATATAGAACGAACCAAGGAAAAAGATGCCAGAAAGTGGCTATCTTCAGATTTGATAAAAGTTATTCTCGGTCCCCGCCGAGCCGGTAAATCCGTTTTCGCCTTAATGCTTTTAAAAGATCAATCTTTTTCTTATTTTAATTTTGATGACGAATCGCTTCGCGGAGAAGAAAAGATTGACCTTGACGAGCTTATGACCGAGCTCCGGTTTGCCTATGGCGAGACAAAATATGTTTTCTTTGATGAAATACAAAATCTTCCGAATTGGGAACTTTTTGTAAATCGTTTGCATCGGGGAGGATATAATCTGGTATTGACCGGTTCCAATGCATCGCTTCTTTCAAAAGAACTGGCCACACACCTTACCGGCAGACATATTCCCATAGAAATACTGCCATTCAGTTTTGCGGAGGTTCTGAAAGCAAAACGGTATGAAGTGACCGGAGATAAGTTTTTGTTGCCTGACGAAAAAGCAAAACTTCTGGGGATTTTGGACCAATATATGACGAACGGGGGGTATCCGGAAGTTATCATAAAGGATGTTGATCCGCGCGGATACCTTGATGTCTTGTTCGATGCCGTCCTCTTCAAAGACGTGGTGAAGCGCCACAAAGTGCGTTTTTCCGAACAAATAGATAATCTCGGATCGTATTTGATAAACAATGTTTCAAATCAGTATAGTCCAAAAAAGCTTGCCAATGTTTTGGGCTTTAAGAGCGAGGTTACTTTGGAAAAATACATCGGCTATCTTAATGAGGCCTATTTGCTTTTTTTCTTGGAACGCCATTCGGCAAAAGTCGGCATGCGGCTGCGGTCTTCAAAGAAGACCTATGTCATAGACAACGGATTCATAACCGCCAAGGCCGTACAACATTCTCCGGACACGGGAAAGCTTATGGAGAACCTTGTCTTTATTGAACTTGTGAAACGAGGCCGAGAGCCAAACCGCGAATTGTTTTATTATAAAACCCGCAATAATCGCGAAGTTGATTTTGTCGTAAAAAAAGGAATGGCGGCGTTGGAATTGATACAGGTTTGCTATGATATTGACAATAAAGAAACGGAACAGAGAGAAATCAGAGCATTGGTTGAAGCGGGGAAAGAGTTGGGTGTTGCGAAACTCACCGTTCTCGCGTGGAATGAGAAAAGAGAGATGCAAAAAGACGGAGCGACCATTCATATCAGGCCGTTAT
>JBAYGK010000005.1:0-20318 GCA_041666665.1 Minisyncoccota bacterium | reverse complement strand
TTGAGGTTGTTTTTTTGTTTTTAAGTTTATTTTACCCCTTTTTCTTCAGCATTTTCTCTTCGTCTTGCAGTATTTTTTTCCACATTTCAGCGTCATCCGCGAGAAGAGCTATTTTTTTTGAATGATAGTTATCGCTGATTTTCTTAATCCATACCTTATCTTCCGTAAAGAGATCAAAAGCGGCTTGGAGTTCTTCTTCCGTCGCTTCGGCAAAAAGCCACGCCAAATCTTCCTTCTCGGAGAAAGACAATTCCGAGTCAAAAATAAGTTTTTTCAATGCGGGGAAATCTTTGTTTTCCATAAAAATTCGGCTTCGCGAAAGCCGTTCGCGCAACTATCCCGCGGTTTCCATTACACGGCGAGTGACAAGCCCCATGACTATCGCCTCACTTCTATTATGCTCTGCGCCTGCAAACAACTCTTGCTCTTTTTTTGCAAAATCATTTCCCTCCAACTTCTCAAACGAATTGTTGCTCGGTGGCATGGTGTCTTTTTTGATTTAAATTATTAAAACAAATCTCTTATGTCTTTATGATAAACCTTTTTAAAATTTTACGCAAGAAAAAACTTCGCGCCGGGGCGGCGCGAAGTTGACAATTTGCATTCTTTCCAAATTGAGACTACCGTTTCAACGTGTTTTTTCTCAGAGTTCGGTAATTTCTTCTCTTTCGCGGGAGAAAAACGTTTCAAACGCTTTTTCCATCGCAAAATGGTCATTCACCCCGCATTGCTCGCGAATGCTATGCATGGCAAGCATCGGAATGCCGACATCAACCGCGGGGATGCCGAGTTCTTTCGCGGTAATGGGGCCGATGGTAGAGCCGCAACGGGCATCTGAACGAGAAACGAACGTTTGATACTGTACGCCGGCGATATCGCACACATTGGCGAAAATGGCGGCGGAAACATCGGTTGTGGCATAGCGCTGATCGGCATTCCATTTGATTACGGGACCGCCCCCTATTTTGATTATGTGGCGCGGTTCTTCTTTTCTCGGATGATTCGGATGCGCGGCATGTGCCATATCCGATGAAATGCAGAAAGACTTTGACAATGCCCTTTGAAAATCGCTCACGTTCGTTATTCCCATCATCTCCGCAATGCGTTCCAGCGTGTTTTTCAAGAACGGACCGTTTGCTCCTTGCGCGCTTCCGCTACCGACTTCTTCATGGTCGCACAAAGAAACGACGCAGGTTTCGCGCGATCCCTCGGTATTTACGAGAGCGGTAATCGCCTGGTGGCACGAAGCCAGATCGTCCAATCGTCCGGATCGGATAAATTCGTTGTGAAAACCGGAAAGAGTTCCGTTTTGATTATCGCAAAGAGACAGCGCCGTTGAAACAATCTTGGTGTCGGCGGGAAGACCCGGTCCGAGAAGCCACCGATTAAAGGTGTCGGAATCAACATTTTCCAAAGACACAATGGCGGGAAGATCTGTTTGGTTGTTGATTGCGCCGTTTTCGTTCACCTCGCGATCCAGATGTATCGCCAATCCCGGAATGCTCACCGTCACATTCTCCATATTTGCAAGACGCGAAAATAATCGTCCATCAGGGGCGCGAAAAACAATTCGTCCGGCAACATGAAGGTCGCGATCCAACCACGTTCTCCACACGCCGCCCCCATAGGGTTCAACGCCGAATTGCAAATATCCGGTTTGGGTATACGCATAATTGGGTTTCAGTTTCAAGTTCGGACTGTCTGTGTGGGCGCCGACAATTTTAAAGCCGTTATAGAGGGCGGGCGTTTCCGATCCGATGATAAAGGCGATCAACGAAGTGCCTCCGCGAACCGCGTAGTATTTTCGTCCCTTCAGAAACCAACGCTCGGATTCTTTGAGTTCTTGGAAGCCGGCTTCTTGCAATCGTCTTTTTGTTTCTTGTATCGCGTGATACGGCGTCGGGCTCGCGTCAACAAAACGAATAAGGTCTTGCGCAAATTCTGTCGCTGAAAGATTCATCTTTTTCTCCTTTTTTCTTTGCCCCGCCATAGTCCGCCGACCGGCGGACGAAGGCGGGTTGTTTTGTAAAAGAAACTTTATCCGTTTTAGTTTTATCACAAAAGGAAGCTTTTGCAAATAAAAATCGCCAAGACGAAAGTCTTGGCGATTTTTCGGGTTTTTATCATTTCTAAAAAACTACCTTATATCTCACTAACCGAAATCACTACCCAAGGCCTCTCCTTTCCCCGTCGTTCCGCTTTGCTTCACTCCTCCTTAAGGAAAGACCTTGGTCCGCGATTTCTTGAAATGTTAGTTAGTTTTTTAGAAATGTTATTATTTGAGCGTTTTTTCCGTGAATTCTTTCCAAAGCGTGTCTCTGAACGTATCAATATCGGGATCAGTAGCGCTTTCTTCCATGTATTTTTTCACTTCCTCTTCAATTCGGTCGTTGGCATCATCATAATCAACTTCTTCTCCAATAAACCGTTCCACGATTTTCTTGGCGCGTTCTTCGCTTGTCAATTTGCGAAGCTCCTCATATTTTGCGTTGAGCGCTTTTGCATCCCCGAATCCCCCGCGCTCGTCGCGATAATATTCCAACCCCCGAAGCAAGAGTTCGTTTTCCGAAACCAGTCCTTTTTTATCGTTTTTTAAACCCTTAATCGCATCGGAAAGAGCGCTCGCAAGATCCGGATTATTATTTACGTCTTTATTTTCATCCAGAATTTTCAGAATAGCCTTTCTGTTTGTATCAAGGAAGCCCTCCCACACTCCGCCGCCGTTCGTTCTAAATTGTTCTTCCGTGAGAACGATTTCTTTCTTTTTAGATTGAGGGGCGGACGATTCTTGTTTTTTCATAAAATTATACGGTTAACTGCTAAATTATTTCCTTGGTTCCGCTCATTGCTTTATCGTTAATTTTTCTATCTTTCTATTTTCTTATTTTTTATTCGTTTTTTTATAATCGCCTCAATCGCCGGCAAGGTTCCTTTGGAAAGAAAATCCAGCATTGCTCCGCCGCCGGTGGAAACGAAGATATTTTTCTTTTTGGTTTTTATCTTTTCTATCGCCGCAACGGTGTCCCCTCCTCCGACGACCGCCTGTGCGCCGGATTTGGCGAGAGCGGAAGCGACCGCCGCGGTTGCGCCGTCAAAGCCCCCTTCATAATATCCGAGCGGTCCGTTCCAAAGCACGAATTTCGCTTTTTTGATTTGTTCTTCAAGCATATTGATGGTCAGCGGACCGCCATCCATGATTTTTTCCGTTGCTTCCACTTCATCGGGACAGCGAACGACTTTTCCGGAAGGCCCGTCAACGATAACATCGGGAGGCAAAACCAATTTTTTGTTTTTCAAAAGAGGTTTCACCGCCGTACCCGCTACGTCGCACAGAGACAATCCCACTTCGTTCCCCTTCTGTTTGAAAAAAGTATTTGCGAGCGCGCCGCCGATGAAAACCGTATCGGCCGCACCGATGAATTTTTTAATGAGCGGCATTTTTGTTTCAAATTTCGCTCCGCCCAAAATAAAAAGAAACGGATGGTGTTTTTTGAACGCCGAAGAAAGATTTTCCACCTCTTCCGCGAACAGCGGTCCGAAATAAGCGGGGAGCAATTTGGGAAGCTGAAATACGGACGCGTCTTTCCGATGAGAAACGGCAAACGCTTCATTCGCATACACATCGCCGAGCGCGGCAAGCGACTTTGCAAAATTTTTATCGCTGTTTTTCTCGCCGTCCCATTTGCGAAGATTTTGGACAAGCGCGATTTCTCCGTTTTTCATCGCCGAGAGCGCGGATTTCCCTTCTTCGGACTCAAAATCTTCCACAAAAACATGCTTCATTTTTTCGCCGAGTTTTGCCGAAACGGGGATGAGAGTGTCCGTTTTTTCTCTGCCGATGTGGCTTAAAATAACGGTTTTCGCCCCGGCTTTTTTCAAAAACTGAAGGGTGGGAAGAACTTTTCGTATGCGAAAATCATCAACAACCGTTCCGTTTTTGACGGGAACATTGAAATCTACCCTGAGCAAAACTCTTTTGCCTTTCAGGTTTTTAATTTTGGTTATATTTGGAAGTTTCATGTGTTCAATAATTTCTAATTACTAATTTCCAATTTCTAATAAAATGTCTAATGCAAAAATTTCAAATGCCAGCGTCGTTCATTGGAAATTAGAAATTAGATATTAGAAATTTTTATAAACTGTCTGCTATTTTTACTATTTCAATAAATTTTTTCGCATCAAGACTCGCTCTGCCGACGAGCAGTCCGTTTGCGCCGCCGTCTCTCATGAAACTGCCGGCGTTTGTTTCATCCGCGGAACCTCCGTATAAAATTTTCATCGCGTGAGCGGAAGGCTGATCGTAGAGATCGGAAAGAATTTTTCTGATGAAGATAATCGTTTCCAATAGCGCCTCGGGGGTGGCAACGCCGGTTGCTTTCGCTCCTATCGCCCATACCGGTTCATAAGCGATAACGATTTTTGAGAGCGATTCTTTCGGCACGCCGGATAATGAATCGATAATTTGTTCTTTCAATATTTGCAGGTAGGCGCATTCGGCGTCTCTTTCTTTTTCTCCTATGCAGAGAATAATCGTGAGTCCGGCTTTGATTCCCGCCGATATTTTTTTTGAAATCACGCCGTCGGTTTCGCCCATCGCCCGGCGTTCGGAGTGTCCGACAATTGCGTATTTTGCGCGGAGTGATTGAAGCATCGGCGCGGAAATTTCTCCGGTGAAAGCCCCCGCCTCTTCAAAAAAGACATTCTGCGATCCCAAAACGCATTTTTGACCGGAAATGCGCGGTGCAAGATCGCCGAGAAACACGAAAGGCGGACACATTACCGTGTCCACCCTCCGAAAATTTCCGGCTTCTTTTTTTATGGCGAGAAACAATTTCCGAGCCTCCAAAACGGTTTGCGGGTTCATCTTCCAATTGCCGACAATGAGTTTTTTCTCGCCCCGCACAGCTTTAACGGAGCGGGGTTGTTTCTTGTTAAAAATCATAATATTTATTCTTTTGTTTCCGCATATCCTTGCGCGGCTTTCTCTATTTCCGTTTGGTGCTTGATTTCCGCGAAATAATCAAGTCCGTATTTTTGCATCCTTTTATATTCGGAAGTATTCTCAAGGCTTGGATCGTCCGCGGCCTTTATCGCTTCTATCATTTTTGGAAATTCGTACAAATTCAAATCTATTTTCTCCTTTGAATCCGTTGTTTTATCATATTTCTCGGCAAGCTCGCGCATGACCTGACGCGCTTTTTCAAAATTTTCCCCTTTCTCCAATTTTTTTTCTTCTTCCATAAAATTATGTTTATTAATTTATAATCTCATTCAATTATATAATATCGGGGAAAAAGAGCAAACCGGAATCTTTCCGAATAATAAAAAACGGCAATTTCAAATAAATGCCGTTTTTTGAGAGTATTTTGGTTTTTTTTTGGAGGGGGGCGGTATTGCGATTGCCGGTGAAGAATTTGCGGTTCTTCGTTTTTTTGAATTGTTATTGATCTTGCGTCCACTGAACGAATTTATACGTATCTTCCGTGTATGGCGTCATCGGCGGAGGATCATTGAAAAGAAACGGATCGTAATCATCAATGCGGGTGTTATATCCATGGGAATCTCCCCATTTGGTGCCAACGCGACCTTTTGATACGACGGTTCCGTAAATATTCATCTGGTTCTGAAAGGCGCAGGCACTGTATTTGGAAGGAAGACTGCAACTGTAATAATCTCTCCCGAAATAGCCGAGTTGAGCGATAAAGATTCCATTTACGATAAGATTGTCGGGGGAATCAATCGGAACTTTCACGGAATTTTCAGCGAGAGCCGTTAAACCATCGGCCGTGCCGTCCGCGGGGTTGTAAGTAATGCTATTGCGAAGATAGATATTGGGGTTTTCCGATGAGGTACTGCTCGCGGCGATGACAGTAATTTTTCCATTCACCGCTCCCTCCATCCACACATTATCGTCAAAATACAGCAATTTACAGCTTGTCGGAGGAGCAAAAGTTCCGATAAGCGTTCTTGCTCCGCCACTGGGGGTGTAAGGACAATTGCCGCCGGATCCGGAATTGGCGATAATGCTGTTCTCTTCTACATCATGACCACAATCAGCGGTTCCATAAGAAACGGGCACCCCCCAGATGCTCTCTGTGGCAGTCACCTTATACAGTGTAAATGTTCCATCGGTATTGAAAATGACATGATACCCCTTGTTCATGGTTGAACCGGGATTCGTGCGCGGGAAATAACAGCCAAGCGCTTGTCCGGCATTGCATACGCTCGGAGTGGTAGATGCCGTATTGAGCCGATAGATATCGGAGAGATTTTGTGAGATGATATTAAAATCTATTTGCGGAACCGGAGATTTCCACAAAGTATCTCCCGATCCGGTACCTCCGGAATCATGAGTAACACCCGGCGCGCTGGATTGTGTGGGAGAACAAAAAGTGCAATTCCATGTGGTCTGTTTTGATGTTACGGAAGAATAGTTCGTTCCTCTGAAATTTATGCCGCCGTTTGAGTGATAGGGTCCATAAATAATTCGGTCCTCCCCGACAAGAACATTGGAATCCAAAATATAGCTATAGTTTGACACCGATGGCCGCATATAACGTCCCGTAATCGTTTTTTGTATTTCCGGATGATCGTTCGTCCAACCGGTGGAAACAACATCTACCGACGCGAGAGTCCCGCATTGAAAATTCCCGGTAATGTCAAGAGAGTATTTTCCCATTGACTCAAATTCGGGATCCAAAAAATCATGGACATAAGGACCGGCATGCCCGGTTCCGTCTTGAACATCATTAGGGTAATGAGCAAGCCGCCAGCGGTAATATTCAAGACCCGCTTCCGACATGGCAAGCGCTTTTGCGCCCTCTTCTTTTGAAACCTGCGCGCGTTTTTGCATGAGAGCGAGGTTTACAAGGCCAACCATGATAAACACAAAGACACCCATAAAAACCAAGGCCGTCACGGAAATAACGCCCGTTTGACAAGATTGATATTGATACGATGATTTTATTTTTTGCAACATGGTGTTTTTCTTTTTGTTGGTCATTGTGAATATTTTTTACTTTTTTCTTTATAGATTTGATTTCAAATTGCGGAGAGTCGCGCTTGAGCGCAGTGTGAATTCGTTCGGCATCGTCGCCGGATTCACATTTACGATAAGTTTTATCTGTATCCAGCGGATATTGATGAGGATGAACGGAGCGGTCATTTGAGAGCCGGCCGTATCAAAGTATGTAAAAACATTCAACCCCTGTTCCGCATTTCTGACATATTTGGCTACATTTGTCACCGTCTCATTTCCGGGGTTGTACAGGGCGGGAATTCCGACGGGTTTTATGACGCCGCGCTGAAAATCATTTCCGGTCAGGAAATAGCGGACGCGTTCAATCGTTCCGTCGTTGTCTACATCCGAATAAAAAGTGAGGCTGTTCCCTTCCACCGTCTCCAAAGGATAAGCGCCCGATTCCGAATATGCCGCTTCGCGCAACGAGAAAATCATAGAATTGACACCTTTTCTGGCACTATCAAGCTGACTCATTTGCTCAAGCGTATAACGGTTCGCCTGGTAGAAATTAATCATTGCATTTGTAATGGCAAGCATGACAAAAGCGAAGACCGCGATGTAGACAATCGTTTCAAGCAATGACATTCCTTTGCGTTTGTGATAGTGGAACATAAAATAATGATGTCGCTCGCATTTGCAACTCGGCGATACTTTATTGGGGATTCATCTCAAAGTAGAGGTGTGCAGTCTGCGCTCCCGAAGCCGGAGCCGTGGTGTTCATGGTAACGGAAGTACCCGCGGTCGGTGTTGTACTGTTTCGCTTGATAAGGGCGTAGGTATCATAATACCAGAACCACCATGACGGTCTATAAGAATCATACACGGTTTGATTTGATCCCGCCGTCGGTATTGCTCCCGCGTTCCTGTCGGCGTAAATGAGCCAACCCCATGAGTTGTTTGCCGTGGAAACATAGGTATCGCTCACGACACCGGTCGCGCCCCTTCCTCCTCCTATCGCTCCGACCGGATTGCTCGTATTCGCTCCGGTGACAACAAGCACTTTCATCATAACATAATCGCCGGAGGCCTGCGTTATGCTTACCGTCATCGCCTGCGATGTCGTAACCGGCGCGGTATACAGCGTTGCAACGGAATCAGATCCTCCCGCATTCCCATAGGTCGCTTCTTGCGTATAAACAAGATGCGAAGCGCGGTTGTCGGTAATGGAGGTTACGGCTTGTTGCGAACTGATGGCGATATAAAGAACGGAACCCACGGGAGGAGTAAAGGACGGCGTGGTAATTGTGGTTCCGCTTGTTTTTCTCGTCGCCGGAGAAGATGCGTCAATCGCAAGAGGAAGATTCGCGTTGATGGTGATTACCAGCGTTGCCGTTCCGGTTCCGCTGGCGTTTGTGGCGCCAATGGTAACATTTGTCGTGCCGGCAGAGGTTGGAATTCCGGAGATAACGCCCGTTTCCGAATTCACGGAAAGTCCATCGGGGAGAGGCGCGGCGCTGAACGATGTCGGACTGTTTGTGCCGGTGATGGTGTAAGAGAAACCTGAGCCGACATTTCCGGAAGCGGTAAGCGCGCTCGTAATGACCGGCGTTTCGGGATTTATGGTGATGACCAGCGTTTCCGTTCCCGTTCCTCCCGTGTTTGTCGCTCCGATGGTTACGTTGGTTGTTCCTGCGGAAGAAGGGGTTCCGGAGATAACGCCCGTTCCCGAATTTACGGAAAGTCCCGCGGGGAGAGGCGCGGCGCTGAACGATGTCGGACTGTTTGTACCGGTGATGGTGTAGGAGAAGGCGTTTCCAACCACTCCTGTCGCGATAAGCGCGCTCGTAATGACCGGCACTTCGGGGTCTATGGTAATGACCAGCGTTTCCGTTCCCGTTCCTCCCGCATTTGTCGCCCCGATGGTGACATTCGTCGTTCCGACAGTCGTCGGGGTGCCGGAGATAACGCCAGTTCCCGAATTTACGGAAAGTCCCGCAGGGAGAGGCGCGGCGCTAAAGAAAGTCGGGCTGTTTGTACCGGTGATGGTGTAGGAGAAACCCGAGCCGACATTTCCGGAAGCGGTAAGCGCGCTCGTAATGACCGGAGGGGGCGGTATAACGGTAACCGTCACGCTTGTGTTTGTCGTACCCCCGAGACCGGTGCACGAGAGCGTATACGTGGAGGTTACTGCTGGTGAAACAACCTGCGTTCCGCCGCCGATATCTTTTGACCCGCTCCACGATCCGGATGCCGTGCAGGAGGTTGCGTCCGTAATGCCGCTCCATGTGAGGGTTGAAGAACCGCCGGTGAGGATTGATGTCGGATCCGCAACAAGGGAAACCTCGGGTGGCGGAAGACTCGTGCCGGTAAATGTTGCGGGATAATACGAATATCCGGAAACATTTACGTTCGTGATTGTCGTCGTGCTTGTATATGGAGGCGCGCTGATATCCAACGTGTACGGATCGGTCGGATACGTACCCTCGGAAAGATTGTTCCAAAATACCTGTCCGCAACGCAAGCCCGTTTTTTTATAACTGCTGAAAACGGGAGATGCCCTGTATATTTTAACAAGAGCGTTTGGAATATCATTGCCCGCGCTGTTTTTCACCCCGATAAGGATAGAGTGAGCCCTTGTCGTCGTTGCATCCATATAAACATCCAAAGCTGATTCCGGCGCCACATCTACTTTTGGGAGGGACGCGGTCGGCGCTCCGCAAATTTCCGCAAACTCATAACCGGATTTTGTGACCGAATACAAATCCGAATCAATCGTCGTTGTTGAATATATTCCGGAGGAGTTGGCGGTGAATGCTTGATTGAGCTTATAAACGGGATTGCCGCCGTTCGTTCCGATCGTGTCTTCCCCCGTCAAATTGAAACCGAAATTCGCTCTCGCCGAATGGATGAGATAATCAACCTGCCAATCGGAGATTGAGGGGGTTTCCGCCGTGTCGGATGTATTCGCCGTAACACCCACCCGAAGTGTGGAATAACTGTTATCAAGACCGGATATATCTATCGGTGAATCTGAAAATCCCGCGGCGTTTCCGGGTAAAACGGCATCAGGCACAAGAGTCGCACTGCCGCCGTTATTATAATAAAGGCGAATGAGATAATCGGTACCGGCCGGCCTGACGGCATTCCACGACAATTCTTTCCATCGGTAGAAATCCGTCGGCGTAATCCACTCGCTTCTTGCGTAACCGCTCGTGTCATAAACACCGCCCGTATTGGTGAGAACAAGATTCCCGCCGGACGTTTCCATGGAGGAAAGCGTGGCGAGTTTTGCCGCATTCAAGAAAGAATCGCTCCACGTTTCGTCCGCCGGAGTATTGAAAAAATAAAGATTGAGAGCACCCACTTTATCTATCTGAAAACTCATCGGATTCACCTCGTTGTCTATAGAGGTGAAATGACCCGGATCCGGAGTGTCAAGCCCCGCGGAAACGGCATACGTTCTGGCGGTGTTGTATCCCGATTTGGTAACGGTGATTTCATAATCCGTTCCGGGCGGAACACCGTTTTCATACCATATGCCGGTGGAGTTCGTAAGACGGTCTACATCGTACAAAGGTATAGGCGTTCCGGGTTTGTAAATATGTATATTTGCTCCTTGCACCGGTCCGGATGAGTTAAAAACGGTGAACTTAAAAACACCCCCCGGAATATCCGTTTCCATCCCCTTGGGCGCGATGTTGGTTACGGAAAAAAAGTGATACGGCAACCCTCTGTAATTCCAAGAAACATCCACTTTCACTTGTTTGTAATCGGTGGGAATTGAATCGGGAGGATCGTCTGTTGACAGACCGTCCGCCGGATCATCCACCCAAAATATGACATTTCTTCTCGTGTATTGAATACCGTTAAGATTAACCGTCGCCCCGGATTCAACCGGAAGTATTGCGCCGGAAGGATTGCCCGACACCACCCCAACGCTTCCAAACGGCAAACTGCGCATATATTCAATTTGTTCGTTGACAAGAGCTACGGCGCCGAGCCGCGCTTTGTTCTGCGCGACGGTGGCGAGGGAAGAGGCAAGCACTCCGTACAGCGCAACAAAGGCGGTCACAAAAAGAAAAATGCCGAGCAGTGCCTCAATGATTGAAAACCCTTTTGTTTTGACGCGTTCTTTTAAATGCATATTAAATACTTGCCGTTAATTTATACATCGGCGAAATCATTGAAATGGCGAAAAAACCGACGCCGCTCGCGATGAAGAGCATGAGAATCGGCTCAATAACAGTGGAAAGGTCTTTCGTGACGGTGGAAACTTCCTCTTCAAAAAAGACGGCGATTTTTTCCAGCATATCCGAGAGTTTGCCCGTTTCCTCGCCGACTTGCATCATCTCGCCGACGAGAAGCGGATAAATATCCTGATTGTCCATAAACACCGAGGAAAGCGGAACTCCTTTTTGAACGACATCTTTCGCTTTTGACAGCACCGTCTTGTAATAGGAATTCTGCATAACGTCTTCCGTTATTGAAAGCGCCTCCACCACCGATACGCCGGAAGAAAAAAGAGACGAGAGCGTCCGCGTCGTCTGCGCCGCGTTATATTCTTTCACAATGGGAGAAATAATCGGCAGGTGAAGCGAAACAAAGTCGGAAATCCTTTTGCCCGTTTCCGTGCGCAATCCGAGAAAAATAGCGATAAATGCGGCGGCGATGAGGGAAAGAGCCAGCACGGTATTGGCGACGAGAAAATCACTGATTCCCATGATGATTTTCGTGCTCATCGGAAGTTCCATATTGAATTCCTTGAAAGTGGAAGTAAGCGTCGGGACGACATAGATGAACATGATAATGCCGATAATAATCATTGCGAAAAGCACGATAGTCGGATACATCATGGCGCTCTTCACTTTCTTCCTGAGAGTATAACCTTGTTCCAATTGTTTCCCCACGACGTCAAGCGCCTCAACGAGTTTTCCCGATTCTTCTCCCGCGCGAACCATGGCGACAAAAAGAGAAGAAAACACTTCCGGATATTTTTTAAGCGATGCGGAAAAAGCTTCTCCGCTCTCTATGCCCGCCCCAAGCGCGTTAATGACCTTTTTGAGTTTAAGATTCACCGTTTGCTTCTCCAAAATTTCCAAGGCGCGCGAAAGGGCGATGCCCGATGAGAGCATGGCTCTTAAGTTGCGCGTAAAAATTATTTTTTCGTGCAATTTTACGCGGGCAAAAAGGAGATTGAGTTTTTCAAAATCAAATTTCGTTTCCGAAAACTCTTTCGCAAAAATAACCGTGAGGCCTTTTTCCCGAAGCGCTTTAACCAGATCGGTCTTGTCCTTCGCCTCCATGAGATCTTCAACAAGACGACCCTCATTGGTTTTTGCTTTGTAATTAAAAGTTGGCATACAAATATAAATACTAATATACAAATGGGTACGAATATACGAATGAATACGAATGCGAACGATTACGCGATGAAAATGGAAAATGGGGTCAGGTACGATTCTTTTGCAAAATGCGTGTTATAATGTTTCTTTTTGTGTATGGCGGAAGTGCCGCGCGGAAAAACTCGGACGTTGTTTGTCTGAAATTTTTGGTTGGATATTTTCTGTAATGTTGATGTGGGTTGCATTGACTAAAAAATTCTTCTGTTTTACTTCCCCCTCAATTTCCATGATTTTACAGCGATAATGATGAGTGAGACGATGAAGAAGATACCCGCCGTAAACCAGATCATGCCTTCGCGGTCAAAACCGTTGCAAATAAAACCGCTACCGAAGAAACAATCGGACTGTGCGGGGCTGATGACAATAAGAAGCAGTGAAAGAGGGATCCAGACAACGGCAAAGTTTTGCCACAATTGAAACGATTCTTCCTTTAAAAAAAGAAGAATGAATGAGAAAAGGCAAGTCAACGGAGCGAACAACATAACAAAGACGGCGAATGTATCGTTTATGTGATCATAACAATAATCCTGAAAAGCCACTTCACAACCCACCCAAACAACCAAAGAAAGAATAAATGAACAAGTGCAAATAATTACATTTTTTGATTTGTAATTCATAAGTTTATATTTTAACTAATTCTTTTAATCTCTCAAGCATAAAAATTAACGTCTCGCCTTCCGTCAAACTAATCAGCTTCGTTTTTATGTGAATTTTAATTTCAAGTTCAATCGCTTTTATCATCGCAATTATCGGCATTTTTTGCTTTTTGGACAGCATTTTTTCCATTGCGGTTGCTGTCGGTTGCACTGGTTAAAAGATTTTTCTGTTTTATTTTCCTCGCAATTTCCATGATTTTATCCCAATAATTAGGTAAGAAATTATTACAAAAAGGGGGGCGAGAATATATATATACACATCATCACTTGGACCAAATGTTGCGTTATTTGCCGTATGAGAAAAATACCAAATAAAAATAAACATCAAAGGAAAGGCGATGATTGCATTTTTTCTCCACACATCAAAGGATTCTTGTCGTGCAAATAACAAAACAAGTGCGACAGCAAAAAGAGAGAAAAAAGATATAAATATCGGTAAAATATTTTTTTTATAGTTATCGTAAAAATGAACGCAACTTGAATCAATATAATTTATGCCGTCTTTAATTGGAAAACATTCGGAATATTGAGCACTTATATACCACAAAAAAAACATTGAACCTAGTGTTATACCAAAAGAAATAGCAAGTAATAAGATAGTATTTTTATTGTACTGAATGAATTTCATAAATTTAAATTTTATTTAACCAACATTTTTAATTCCCCAAGTAGAGTAAACAATATATCAGCCTGCTCGGCGAATATTTTCTTTTGTTTTCTAAACTTCATAATATCTTTCTCTGTATTTTCTATGGCATTAAGTAGCAGTTTATCTTCATTTTTATCATGATGCTTATGGTGATTTTTTCTCCACTCTCTCCATTTATCGCAAAGTTTTTGATTTCGGATTTTTCGAGTAAATTTCTCAAAACTCTTTTTTTCTTTATCATCATATTTTATAAATTTCTCAAGGACTCGTTCAATTTGATTCACATCGTTCAAGAGCTGTTTTTCCGTTTGTTTTTGGAGAGAAAATGAAAGAATCATTTTTTTCATAAGGGAGAGGTAGGAAAGCGGGTCGCTTATAACTTCGCCGTCATTTGGAGGGAGTTCAGCGTCTATTGTTCCGTTGCCGTCAAAATCAACGGAAAGCATGGAAGTTGTGCCACCTCCCGCCAAAACAGTGGCTGTTGTGCTTGTTCCTGTGGGAATGTTTCTAAACCACGTTGTGGTGGCAACATTTTCTCCCTTCACTTCTTGAATGTTTATGGTAAAAGTTCCGGTTTCTTTTCCTTTAAGAACGATGGTAGTCGTCGCTTCCACTCCCATTCCGCCGTATTGTCCTTCGCCGATCTGCCAGTAATAACTGTTGGGAATTTGTTCCTCTGTGTATTCCAAAAATGGGGTCAGGCACCATTGTTTTGTAAAATGTGTGTTATAATGTTTCTTTTTGTGTATGGCGGAAGTGCCACGCGGAAAAAATCGGACTTTCGGGGTCTTGAAATTTGCGGATGATATTTTTGGTAATGTTGATGCCTGTTGCATTGATTAAAATTTTCTCACTTTTTACTTCCCTCTCAATTTCCATGATTTTACCGCGATGATGGCGAGGGAAACAATAAAGAAAATACCGGCCGTAAACCAGATCATGCCTTCGCGGTCAAAACCGTTGCAGATAAAACCGCTGCCGAAGAAACAATCGGATTGGGCGGGGCTGATGGCGATGAGAAGCAGTGAAAGAGGGATCCAGACAACGGCAAAGTTTTGCCACAATTGAAACGATTCTTTTGATTTTGTTCGGAGAAAAGTCAAAAGGGTGCCGAGTATTATAATGGGTGAAAAAAACAAAATGATTGCGCTAACCATTTTAAACGCCTTGAATTTATCTTTACAATCATAATCCACAAAACTCTCACAAATTCCTAGCCAGTGAGGTGCAAATGGAATAATACTTAATAACGAAAAAAGTCCGATAGTAACAAAAATAGCAATAGTTTTTTTTCTATAATTCATAAATAATTTATTTAATTATCACCTCTTTTAATCTTTCAAACATAAAAATTAACGTTTCACCTTCCGCAGAACCAATCAGTTTCGTTTTTATGTGAATTTTACTTTCAAGTTCAATCGCTTTTATCATTGCAAGTACCGGCATTTTTTGCTTTTTGGACAGCATTTTTTCCATTGCGGATACTTGCGCAAGATAAGCCGTTTTTATTCCCTTGTTTTTAAATTGCATCGTTTCAATGAACGCGCGAATTTGTTTTAAGTAGACTATGGGCTCTTTCGTTTCATTCGGCTTGATTGAAAAATCAATGGTGCCGTCGCCGTTCAAATCCACCCTTAAAGGAGATGCCGTTTTCACGTTTTGGATATCCATATCAATCCTGGTACCTTGACGTATCGGGATATTGGCGTACGTTGAAGATGCGATTGCGGAATTATCTCCCGCGACTTCTTCTATCGTGAGCGAGATTGTTCCCGTGGTTTGTCCGACGAGTTTAAGGGTAGTGGTCGCTACCGTTGATACGCCGGAATATTTGCTTCCGCCGAATTCCAGATAGTAACCGTCGGGAATATTATTTTCGTAATATTGCAGATCTGAGTTTGGAACGGGAGACGGAATAATTCCCGTGTGTCGTCCTTCGGTATCATACATATCAAGCGATGCCGGAGAATCCAGACGGAATCGGAGGCGGTTGGAAGTGTCCGGGTCTATCGGTTTAATATCTTTAATAATATCACCTATTTCATCATCTATTCTACTGCCCTGAATAATATTTTTTAGAAATCTCTGAATATCTTCGGTTTCCAAAATACTCGCATGACTTCTATTTCTATTAAACTGCCACCACCCATTGTGTTTCGCCAAATTCACCCACCACCTCTCCACCCCCTCCATGTCCGTCGCCATATCAAGAGCGGAAGGAATAAGCACCGTTTCATCGCCGTCGGTCGTCATATCCAAAATGGGGTACAGCCCGCGAGTTTGAACGCACGACCCGACCCCCGTATCAATACATTTATACGTATCAACATATTTAATGGTTTTTGGAGTATCAAGACCCCACCCCGCGATTTGAATCACTTCAATATCGGATTTTCCGTCATCATTCATGTCGGGCGTAAATGAATCAATCAGAGATTGCGTTTCTCTTGCCTTATCATACAAAACATCATTGAGAATGTTCGGCTCGTATATATTTAATGCCTCGGGTTTCGGTCTTCCTTCGGCTCCGAGTACAAATTCGCGAAGTTCCGCCGGATTGTAGATTGAGCTACCATAACGCGTTCTGTATGCGGAGGCGCGGCTTGAATCATCAAACGAAATGGGCGGTTCAAAAACATGGGAAAAATATCTGTCGGTGGGGAAAAGCGCGTAAGCGGACGGCATATTCTCGGCAAAAACGCGAGTGGAAGAACCAATGAGAACATTTTCAGATATTCCGTGAAGAGAGTTCATTACCGCTTTTACGGAACCTTCTTGAGGAGTTGCCACCATTATCAGACGGTCCACCTTGCTTGCAAGGTCGTGATATTGGTGATCTTGATCTTTTACTTGGACCAGTATATCCTTCGCGATAAGTCCGCCCATACTGTGGGCTATTATCGTAACCTTTCCCGTATCCGATGTGTCCGCCAATCTTCGCATTTCTTGTAAAATGTACGGGGTTTCCGTTGCAAACGTGTACCAAATATTTTCCCCGTTCTTGTTTCCATAAAGAAGAATGAAATCAAAATCCAGCCGCCAGTCATACGGAAGAGCTTCCCATTCTTTAATAATGCCGTTTCCAACAACTTCGTCATTCATAAATGTTTGAAAGGTTTTGTACGTATTTGTTCCGGGCCAATCATCCGTACGATAATATGTTTCATTAATAATGTCTTTGGTTGAAACAAGGAGATTATTCGGAATTCCGTTTTCATTCAAAAATATATTCGGCAATTGCGTGACATTGTCCGGTTCCCATTGTTTCTTCCCATATTCATCATACAACCGACTCCCCATAATCCCCGGCAGAAACGCCACGTTGCTGTACCCTGTCGTAAATGTCAGCTCGCCTCCGCCAGCCGGCGGACTCGGAAACCTTTGCGCTCCGCCGTTCGCTTCGTAATGGTACAAATACGTTCCTTTCGGAAACGCGAGCGTTCGTGCAAACAGCTCGCCGTTCGTAAAATCGCCGTCGTGGAGTTCTATCGGGGTGGTGGTGGACATGTCGCGCCTTACGGAAAGCGAACTTGTGCCGTTGGGGCCGTCAAGCGCGAGCCGAATTTGAGGCGAAGTGGTCGCGCCGGACGGATCGGTATACACAACACTGAAAGTAAAATTCGTTTTGTCCGCAACACCTTTTTCGTCTTGGATGAAATCGTCCTCGGTGGTGGTGGCAAGGGTGAGGGTTGGAGGGGTTGTTGTAACTTTCCACCCGTCTTGTCTTGTCCACGGGAGATTGTCTTGGGTATTACCGAGAATATACGGCGCATCGCAAAAACCGTCATTGTTCGCATCGTTGCACCCTTGCACTGGTGTGTGATAATCGCTCCAGTAGTTCCCACCAATCGGTTTCGGGAGATTGAAGGAATTGCCTGTTCCTTCAACTTGACACGAATCGCGAAGAATATTGTTATTGTAAATCAAATTATCCGTACCGTGTATATAGCAAGATATGGTGAAATTATGAATGATGTTGGAATTACTTTCAAAAAGACCGACATAGAACAAATTTTCACTTTGCATTGCGTTGTCAAATTCGTTATCATTTGCCCTTGATAACAAAATGCCCGCATACTCGTTAGGCGCGTTAGGCGTTGAAAGATTTTTTATGATGTTTGAATCGGAATCTGTAAAAGAAACGGCGTTGGGAACATTTTCAACGGTAATGTTGTTGAAATTATTGAAATTTGATTTGCTTACTACCATACCGAAAGCGCTATCATTAAATGTGATGTCGGTGAAATTTGAATGGTCGGTATAAAACACAAAGAACCCGGCATTATTCTTGTCAGGCGAACTCTTAACTGACACATTTCGCAATTCGGAATTATCCGCGTTACAGAGAATGAGTTCGGAGAATATATCGCCATTTAAAATTGCCGAGGAATTGAAAAATCCGATGGGGCGGTTGCCCGAGCCAATGTTGCCGGTTATTGTGTTGTTGCACAACGCCGGATTGTTATAAGCCCCCATGAGATCAAAATCAGAAAAATCATTTTCTTGCGCCGTATTATCAAGAATCCTGTTATCGGACGAACCCCAAACAACAATCCCGGCAAAAAAATTTCCGTTGGCAATATTGCGTTCAATGGTGTTGTTGTCGCCGTTAACAACAGAAATACCAAGGGCGTTGCCGATAAGTGTGTTGCCAAATATGATGCTGTGATCGCTTTGATTGAGAAAAATACCCGTCTCAGAGTTATTAACGACAAGATTCTTTATTGTTACTCCCGTTTTTTCGTAAGTATATACGCCGTTAACGGTATATTCCGGCGTGATTACTATTTTATGTCCATTGCCGTCAAACGTAATCCCATCGCTGTCTATTTGTACGGTTTCGGTAAGGTCTTGGGTGAGCGTGCAGGTTTTTGTTTCTGTGTTCCAGTTGCCTATCGTTGCACAATCGCCTCCGGTTTCGTTGTCGGCGATGAATTTTGTGCTTTTTCTCGTTTGGATGAAGACGAAATGGCGGACGCTTATATCTTGCGTGTAGGAATACGCTCCGTTATTGTCTGATGTGAATTGTGTAAGATTATGATAATCGTCTTCGTATTTGTAGTAGGTGGCGGTTTTGAGCAAGCCGGAGAGTGTGATTTGGGTTGTTGCAACAGTGGTGGTTGCCTCAATCATCATCGTTATGACTTTCGGAATAGAGGTAAGTTTAATGTCAACGGTTTCCGTGCTATCAAGCGTAATGTTCAGATATTCGCTGTCGGTAATCGCAAAATGCGTGCCGATTCCGGAGGTTTCTCCTTTCATCTGAAACGGATCGGTCGGCATGCGAAAATCAGCGGGAAAAGAAGGCGCGGGCGAAGTAAAAGCTTTTTTTGCATAAAAAGTTCCCGCGAAAACGCAAGCTGAAAGAACGGCAAACGCAACCGTTGCAAAAAATATCCTATGGCGAATCGGCAATTCCAAAAACCTTTTCTTCATGCGTTTATTCGTTTATTTTAAATGTATTGATAATTTTTGCTTTTATATCATTCTATACAGTAACGGCGCCATCGTCGTATTCGTTGCCATTTGTATATTCGTACCCTCCGCCGGCTGGCGGACGTATATTGGTATCTTTTATTCGGATATAACGCGCAATACTTCTTCCACGGTCGTCAGGCCTTGCGCCGCTTTGAAAAGTCCGTCTTCTATCATGGACATCATTCCCTCTTTCTTTGCCTGTTTTTCAATTTCGTCGGACGATCCGCCTCGCAAAATGATTTCCTTGATGGTCGGGGTCATTTTCAGTATTTCGTGGATGATAACGCGGCCGGCATATCCGCTTTCGCATTCTTGGCTTTTTTTCGCTTTGTAAAAAGATATGCTGTCCCAATCTTGATTGGCTTTTATTATTTTTTCCTCCTTCAAAAAGCCGAGCACCCTCTCCATATCAATGCTTTTTGCGAGCGAAGCGAGTTCTCCTTTGGACGGCAAATATTTTTCTTTGGCTCCGCACAATCGCCGAACCAGACGCTGAGCGACGACGACGTTGATGGTGGAAGTAAGGAGGAACGGTTCCACTTCCATATCTATAAGGCGAGGAACGGCTCCGGCCGCCGAGTTGGTGTGAAGCGTGGAGAGAACCAAGTGCCCCGTAAGGGCGGCGTTGACCGCGAGCGATGCCGTTTCGTGATCGCGAATTTCTCCGACCATGATAATGTCGGGGTCTTGGCGGACAAGGGTGCGGATGCCTTCCGAAAAAGTAAAGCCGATATCCGGACGAACCTGCGATTGATTGACCCTCGGCATCTGATATTCCACCGGATCTTCAATCGTTGAAATATTCACTTCCGGCGTATTGAGCAGGTCAAGCACCGTATAGAGCGTGGTGGATTTTCCCGATCCCGTCGGTCCGGTTACGAGAATCATTCCCGTTTTTTGCCTTGTCGCGGCGTGTATTCTCTCCAACCCTTCGCCGTGGAAACCGAGTCCTTCCAAAGAGAAACCGCCTCCACCTTCTTTGAGGAGACGCATGACGGTTTTTTCACCGTAATACGTGGGCAAAACGGAAACGCGGAAAGCGACAGCATTGGTGGAAGTTTGTATTTTGAACCGTCCGTCCTGAGGGAGGCGTTTTTCGTCCAATTTCAAGTTTGCGAGGACTTTGATGCGCGCGGTAATGCCGGATGCCGTATTTTTCGGCAGGATCATGG
>JBAYGK010000004.1:0-25161 GCA_041666665.1 Minisyncoccota bacterium | reverse complement strand
TTGTCATAACGCCCGATTCCTACATTGAAAACTTTGAGCGTGTGCACGAATTTGAGTGGAAACGCGAACTCCGCAAATTGAAAAAGAAACCCGACCTCAAAGAATGGCATATGACTCCGCCGATGGTAAATGCGTATTTCAATCCGATTATGAATGAAATCGTTTTTCCCGCCGGAGTGATGCAGCCGCCGTTCTTTGACGCGGATGCCGACGATGCTGTGAATTACGGCGCTATCGGGTCGGTAATCGGACATGAAATTACGCACGGTTTTGATGATCAGGGGCGACAATTTGACAGTACGGGAAATTTCAAAAATTGGTGGGCGGACGAAGACAAAAAGAAATTTGAAAAAAAAGCGAAAGTGATTGAAAATCAATTCAACGATTACACGGCGATCGGCGATATGAAGGTGAACGGCGCGCTTACGTTGGGAGAAAACATCGCCGACTTGGGCGGGCTCACCATCGCTTTTACCGCGTTCAAAAAATCACAAGAAGGGAAGGAAAGAATCATTTTGGACGGCTTCACTCCCGAACAAAGATTTTTCTTGGGATATGCCGTGACCGAGCGCGAGCAGGTACGCCCGGAACTTCTGAAAAAAATTGTCGTTACCGATCCTCATTCTCCCGCAATTTTCCGCGTCAACGGTCCGCTTTCCAACATGCCCGAATTCGCGGAAGCATGGTGCGCGAAGAAGGGGGACAAACTCTATCGCGAACCGAAAGCCCGGGCGAAGATATGGTAAAATAGTCCATAAAGTCAAAAGTCTATAATGTCCGTAAAGTCACAACGCTCTAAAAAAGCACTGAGCGGAACCAAGGGCAGCCCTTAAGGAGCGAGCTTTGCGAGCGGGGAAAGGGCTGCCCTTGGTGGAGCGGACTTAGCTGATTACTTAAAAACAAACCCCGCACAAAAGCGGGGTTTGGGTTTGTTAAACAAAAAATACAATAAAGAGCAATTTTCCGCTGAGCCAAAGGAGAGCGCCCCAGAGAATCAAGGAGACCACATCCCTTGTCCACAGAGAGATACTGTCTTCCAAGATTAAAGAGATTTTGTATATTTTTCGGAATTTTGCAATAACAAAAAAACTTACCCATATTGTCGCAAAAACGCACCAGAAAGTTATAAAATGGGTTACGTTGTGAGGAAGGGAAGGAAGAAAACGTTCAAAAGCGATTTCACCCAAAACAAATCCCAAGATGATATAGCAAATATTGGACGCTGTTTGCAAAAACAAACGAATGTTCATCGGTAATTCTCCTTAAATAGGCAAACGAAAAGATAATTTATCCTTTTTCAATATAGACTGGAAACATAAAAATGTCAACCACGTTAGAAAATTAAAAATATCTTTATTTTTTTGTAATAAAGCCCATCATTTTTTGTACATCAACTTTCTAACGGGGTCAACCCTTTCTGTACGGGCTCTTTTTTGCTACAATAGACCCTATGAAAAACAAAAGAATCCTTTTAAAACTCTCCGGAGAGGCGCTTTCCGGAAAAGCGAATGATCAGAAATATTCCGAAGAAATGTTCAAGAATATCGCCGACCAGATTAAAAAATTACAAAAGAAAAAAGTGGAAATCGGCATCGTTGTCGGGGGAGGGAATCTCTTTCGCGGGCGCGATCTTTCGGGTTTGCCGGGAGTGAAGCGTATGACGGCGGATTACATCGGCATGCTCGGTACGGTGCAAAATTCGCTCGTACTTCGCGATTATTTTGAAAGTATCGGAATGGAAGCGCGCGTCTCATCGGCTATCGGCATGCGCCGGGTGTGCACCGAAATGATGCAAGCCGAAGTGGAGGAGCATTTGAGTGCGGGGCGAATCGTCATTTTTGCCGCCGGTCTCGGCGCGGCGTATTTCTCCACCGATTCCAATGCCGTTCAGCGTTCGCTTGAAATCGGCGCCGATTTGCTTGTTATGGCGAAAAACGGCGTTGACGGCATTTATACCGCCGATCCGAAAACCGACCCGAAAGCCAAAAAAATTGACCGGATAAAAGCAATTGAAGTATTGGAAAAAAATCTGAAAGTTGCCGATGCGTCGGCTGTGGCGCTGGCGAAAGAACACGGGCTTACCATCAAAGTGGTTGCGATGGATGCGATAACCTCGGTTTTCAGCGATTCCGTCGGATCAATAATAGAACCTGATTAAAAAGAATGCATCGTTAAATTACAAGCGTTACTATTTATGATATAATATTATGGACGACAAATCTCATTTTATTTTCACCATCATCCTTCTTCTTGTCGTTGTCGGGGGCGTTGGTTTTTATTCTTCATCAAAAAAATCAGACGAATGCGTCGGAGCCGATTGCGCGGTCAACCTCGGGTCGCCGATTTCCGCGGTTGAAGAAAAAACTGTTTCGCCGGCAAACATGGAACCCAAAGCATCGGAGTCAAATTCGCAAACTATCAATAATAAAAAAAGCATGAACACAATCACACTTGAAACAAGCATGGGGAATATTGTTTTTGAAACCTACAATAACGATGCCCCGAAAACGGTTGAGAATTTCGTAACGCTCGCAAAAAAAGGATTTTATAACGGCGTTATTTTCCATCGCGTCATTTCCGGATTCATGATCCAAGGGGGAGATCCGACGGGAACCGGAATGGGTGGCCCCGGATATCAATTCGCGGACGAGCTTAATCCGAACGCTCCGTCATACAAGGCGGGATACAAAAAGGGGGTTGTGGCGATGGCGAACGCCGGTTCCAATACGAACGGAAGCCAATTTTTCATCATGCTTGAAGATTATCCCTTGCCGAACGCCTATACCATTTTCGGAAAAGTCGTTTCGGGGCAGGAAGTCGTTGACGCGATAGGAAAAGTGCAAACCGGACAGAACGATAAACCCGTTATCCCGGTTACCATATTGAAAGCAACCGTAGCGGAATAAAACATAAAATAATATATGGACAGAAGAAAACATAATGGCGAGAGCATTGAGGATATTACTCGCGCGATCATAATAGATAAAGCGCGGGAAAGAATCCTTTTCTGCTCGCCGAAAAACAAACGCTATTATTATTTGCCCGGAGGCCATATTGAATTTCAAGAAACGGCGCGAAAAGGTTTAAAAAGGGAACTTTTGGAAGAAACGGGAATAAAAACCGATGAAACGAAATTCGTTTTTGCCGGAATGAATGAAAATCTTTTCGTTCAAAAAGGAATAAAAAGACACGAGATGAATTTTTTCTTCGTCGTGGATGATCCTTCTTTTTACGCGGATGCAATACCTTCCCGCGAAGACCACATCGCTTTTTCTTGGCTCCCATTCTCAAAAATATCCGAATCCGCGATACTTCCGGAATCCGAAAAAAAATCATGCGAAAATATCGCGAAAGGGAACGCTTTTCCTTTGAGTAATTTGTAATGATAAAAACCATTTTTAAAGAAATAAAAACGCCCTTTCTTTTTCTCTCTCTTCTTTTTGTTCTTTCACTGTGGCTCGGATATTCATCGGCGGGCACTCACCCGAAAGAGGCGGGGGATCTTTTCGTCCGGTTTTCGCAGAGTTTCAGTGCGCTCAAGAACATCAACATCATGGCGATGTTTTTGTTTATTTTCGTCAACAACGCGGTGAAAGCTTTTGCTGTGATGGCCTTCGGCGCGTTTTTCGGCATCATTCCGCTTCTTTTTGTTTCGGTAAACGGCTTGCTTATCGGGCTTGTTTCTTCCGTGATCATTCAAAAACACGGCGCGAGCTATTTGTTTGCCGGCACGATCCCTCACGGCGTTTTAGAACTGCCGGCGGCTCTTATCGCCGCATCGTACGGATTACAGCTTGGGAAAAGATATTACCGGAAATTGAAATACAGGGAACCGTTTAAACCCTATTTTTTGCGGACAACGGAGAAAATGGTCCGCTATGTGCTTCCGCTTCTCGCTCTGGCGTCTTTTGTTGAAACTTTTATCACTATGGCGATTCTTCGGTCGCTGTAATTTATATTATGCAATTTCGCAAAAAAAGAACGCTTGAAAAATATCGCGCCTACAAAGAAAAAAATAAAAAGGAAAAACCGAAATGCGATTTTTGCCTTGATGAACCTTCCGATAAAAAATTGGTATTCGCTCATTGGAAAATATTAAAAAATATTTTTCCCTATGATCGGATTGCCGAGGAACACGATTTGCTTATTCCCAGACGCCATTTCAGCGAAGAATCGGAAATGACGGCCGAGGAAAGGGAAGAACTTGTTTTTATAAAAACGCGACTTCTGCCCAAAAAGAAAAAGTACGATCTCGTCTGGGAAAATTTTTCTCACATGAGAAGCGTATCCCATTATCACGTGCACCTTTTGCGCGCAAAGAGAGCCTCATCGGTCAAGAATTTATGAAAACCGCATATTTCGTCTATCTTCTCAAATGCGCCGACGGAACATACTACTGCGGCATCACAACCGACGTAGCCCGAAGAGTGGAGGAACACAACACCTCTCCGAAAGGCGCCAAGTATACCAAAGGTCGGCGGCCGGTGGTTTTGGTCTGCAAGAAAAAATACAAAAACCGCGCCGAAGCGTCAAAAGAGGAAGCGAGGATAAAGAAATTGAAGAAAGAGGAGAAAATAGCCCTGTAAAAAGACATTTGTACATTATAACGCCGCTTTGTTTCAAGCGGTTTTTTGTGGTAGAGTGGAAGAAATAACGTAAAAAATTATGTTTGAACAGCATTTTAAAAATATAGACAATATCCTCCATACGGATTCCGGTTCGGCGACCGAGTTGGATTATGTGGAACAAACATCGTGGATACTCTTCTTGAAATATCTGGACGACCTTGATGAAACCAAAAAGACCGAGGCGGCGCTTGCGGGGAAAAAATATTCATATATTCTTGCGCCGGAATATCGCTGGAATGCATGGGCATGTCCAAAAACAGCCGACGGAAAACTTGACCATCACAAAGCGCTTGACGGCGACGACCTGAAAGAATTTGTTGACCATAAACTTTTTCCGTATCTCAAAAAATTCAAAACGGAAGAATCAAACACTATTGAGTATAAAATCGGCGAAATTTTCAGCGAACTCAAAAACAAAATTTCAAGCGGGTATAAACTCCGCGAAATTTTAAACACCGTGGACGGCATGCACTTCCGCATGCACGAAGAAAAGCACGAACTTTCGCACCTCTACGAAGCGAAAATCCAAAAAATGGGAAATGCGGGACGAAACGGCGGAGAGTATTACACGCCCCGCCCGCTCATAAAAACCATTGTCAAGGTTGTAGCGCCGAAGATAGGCGAGAAAATTTATGACGGCGCATGCGGTTCCGCAGGATTCTTGGTGGAGGCGTACAATTACCTGACCGAAGACCAAGCCAAACTCTCATCAAGACAGATGGAGATATTGCAGAACAGCACTTTTTACGGGAAAGAAATAAAATCGCTCGCGTACATTATCGGCATTATGAATATGATCCTGCACGGCATTGAAGCGCCGAATATCAGGCACATGAATACGCTCGCCGAAAATATCAACGACATTCAAGAAAAAGACCGCTACGATGTTATTCTCGCCAATCCCCCGTTCGGTGCGGGAATCGGACGCGAAATTCAACAAAACTTTCCGATAAAAACAGGCGAAACCGCTTTTCTTTTTCTCCAACATTTCATAAAAAGTTTAAAAGCCGGCGGACGCGCGGGTATTGTTATCAAAAATACCTTTCTTTCCAACACCGACAACGCGAGCGTTTCTCTTCGCAAACTCTTGCTTGAAAACTGTAATCTTCACACCGTTCTTGATTTGCCGGGCGGAGCGTTCCAAGGCGCGGGAGTAAAAACAGTCGTCCTCTTTTTTGAAAAAGGAAAGCCTACCAAAAAAATCTGGTACTACCAGCTCAATTTGGATAGAAATCTCGGCAAAACCAACGCGCTTTCAGAAAAAGATTTGGAAAATTTTGTAAAACTCCAAAAAACAAAAGCCGACAGCGCCAATTCGTGGAGCGTTGATATTCCTCATCAAGCGGACAAAGGTCTTCCCTTGAGGAGGAGCGCCGCGAAGCAGAGCGACGGAAAAGGGAAGACCTTGGGTAGCGTTTTCAACTTTACCACCTACGACCTTTCCGTAAAAAATCCAAACAAAGGCGGTGAAATCGCCCTCCGCGAACCGAAAGATATTTTGAAAGAAATGAAAAAACTGGACGAAGAAAGCGAAAAAGTGTTGGCAGGAATAAAAAAGATGATAGGATAAAAAATTAGATACAACCATGTTCCTGATACCAGGAAGAAGGTCAAAATAAATTCAATTTATGAAAGAAAACGAATTTGAAACAATAAAACGAATTGACAACAATGGCGCAGAATACTGGTCGTCACGTGATTTGGCAAAAGTTTTGGAATATGCCGATTATCGCAATTTTGTTACAGCAATGAATAAGGCAAAAACCGCTTGTGAAAATAGCGGGGAAGTTATCCACAACCATTTCGTTGATGCCACCGACATGGTCCCGATTGGTTCAGGGGCGGAAAAGCCAATAGAAGCCGTGTTTCTTTCTCGATATGCCTGTTATCTTATCGTTCAAAATTCAGATCCTACAAAAATTCCGGTAGCGAAAGGACAGACTTACTTTGCAATCCAAACGAGACGGCAAGAAAATGCCGATAATTTTATTGAGGATAACAAACGCGTATTTTTGCGAGAGGAAATGAAGAAGCACAACACGAGCTTGATGAGCACCGCAACAAAAGCCGGCGTCGTAAATTATGCCATTTTTCAAAATGCAGGATATAAAGGACTGTATGGTGGACTGACAATGCAAGATATTCACATAAAGAAGAAACTCACAAAATCGCAAAAAATCTTAGATCATATGAATAGCGAAGAACTTGCTGCGAATTTATTTCGCGCAACGCAAGCCGATGCGAAAATTAAACGAGAAAATATTAAAGGACAAGGAAATGCAAATCTTGCGCATTACGAAGTCGGTCAAAAAGTTAGAAACACGATTGCAAATCTCGGCGGAACCATGCCGGAAAATTTACCGGTGGTTGACGGTGTGGAAAAAGCAAAAACAAGAATAAAAAACCAACCGAAACCGAAACTGAAAGAGAAATAAAAACAAAAAAAAGTTAAAAGAACCCGCCTTACGGCGAGCTCTTTGGTGCCTAACGGCAATTGTATTAATAATATACCTGAATAGAAACAAAAAGTGAAGCGATTATCCACAAGCGACCGACAGTAAAGATGTCTTGAAAAACATACGAATTTTATTACATTATATCACAAAATCACGTAAAAATTGAATGAAAAAAGAAAAGATATTTAAAGAAATTCAAAAAATTATATAATTTGACGCCATCGCGTTAGATAGTATAAGGATATTTTTTCCGCAGGATTGACTAAATTACTAACTTATGCTCATAAGGTAGTAATTTAGTGTTTTTCATTTGACACTTATAAAATAAGGAATATAATAGCATTATTACTAATTTAATTACTTATTTTTTATGGAAGAGGAAACAAAGGGGCATTTTCAACAATTGGAACAAAAACTTGATGTAATATCAGCAATATTGCTCAGACTTATTCCAAGGGATATTAACGGTTTAAATCTAAAGGAACAGATTAAGTTGCTAGATGGACTTAATGTAAGACCAATAGACATTGCAAAAATCGTTGGAAGATCACAAAGTCATGTCGGCAAAGAATTAGTAGCTATTCGTAAAGAAAAATAACATGGATACGACAAAACTACTTGAATCTATATCTAAAAAGCTCGGTGTTCTTATCGCGTTGGATCTTCTTTCAATGAATAACAAAGCAACAGCCACCGATAACATAAAAATGCTTGATCGGTTTGGTTTGACTCCTGTAGAAATTGCTGAAATTCTTAACACAACGGCAAACCACGTAAGTGTGACAAAAAGTATTATAAAAAAGAATAATAAAAAATAAATAACAACATGGACGATAAAAAAATTGTTGAGGAATTACAAAATTTAAACAAGACAATAAAGGATTTGTTTATTTTTTTGTTGTGCAAAGAAGGGTACACAAAGGAACAAATCCGTGGAATTTTTGGAAAAATTGACAACAACAAGGTCACAAAAATCGGTGTAGGGATAAAAGGAAAGAAAAAATAGTTTTATGAGTAGACCACGAATTTTAGATGAAAAACTTTTAGAGAAAGTTCGACAGAAATTAAAGAAAAATAACATAAAAGATGTTAATGTTGTTGTTAGTCAAAAAGCTTCTTCCCTCGGCATTTCTTCTGAGTCAGCCCTTGTTTTAATTGCCAAAGATTTAGGGATTGGTGTTTCAACTTATCAGCGGAAATTAGACAGTCAAAAACAGTCTGAAATTCGCGATTCTTTGTCTCTTGGTTTTTCTAGTAATATAAAAAAACATAAGAACACAGAAAAAAATACAAATAAAAAAGGAAATGTGGTATTAAACACAGTACATCCTCGTTTAAAGTTAAAAACCATAGTAGAATATTTTTTAGAAGACCAGCAATTAAAAGAAAGATGTGATGACTTGCTATTATCTCGTACTCATTTTGATCGTCCTGTTAATCAGGCAACTCTTGTGCTTGAAGACCGGATTCGTTTAAAGGTTCAACCAACCGAACGAGTAGAAGGAATTAAACTAATTAATCATTCCTTTAGTGGTGATTTATCAAAAACGCGATTGCAGATAAGTACAAACCCGGACGAACAAGATGGTTTTACAAATATTCTGCGTGGTGTCGTTCTTGCTTTTCGGAACCCAACACATCATCAAGTAACGAAATTTTCACAGGAGCAAGCTCTTAAGGTTTGTGGTTTAGTCGATGTTTTATTAAGGGTTGTTGATAGTTCTCAAAAAATAAGATGATTTGCCAAACAAAAAAACTTGGGGAGATTTGTGAAATTGAGCTTGGAAGAACGCCTTCACGGGGAAATAAAAAATATTGGGATATAGAAAGACAGACAAATAACGTTTGGCTTTCTATCGCTGATCTTTTGAATGTCAATGATAAAATAGTTTCTGATAGCAAAGAATACATATCAGATAAGGGCGCAGAAGTTTCAAAAATCGTGAGAAAGGGCACATTGTTGGCAAGTTTTAAACTCACGCTTGGTCGTTTGGCGTTTGCGGGAAAAGATTTATATACAAATGAAGCAATTGCCGCCTTAACAATAAAAAATGAAAAGGAAATTTCAAAAGATTATTTATATCACTACCTAACTTTTTTTGATTGGCACGGCGAGGTAAAAGGAGATGTTAAAATAAAAGGAAAGACGCTCAATAAGGCGAAATTGAAAGAAATCAAGATTCTGTTTCCTCCTCTCCCCGAACAACACCGCATCGTCGGGATTTTGGACGAGGTTTTTGACGGGGTGGGGAAGGCGAAGGAAAACACCGAAAAGAATTTGAAAAATTCCCGCGCGGTTTTTGAAAGTTATTTGAACAGTATAAGAGCGCCAAAAGAATCTTTGGGAAAATTGGTTGACATTGCGACGGGAAAACTAGATGCGAATGCCGCGGTAAAAAATGGAAAATATCCCTTTTTCACGTGCTCAAGGGACGTATTTGCGATTGATAAATTTGCTTTTGATTGCGAAGCAATTCTCTTGGCGGGAAACAATGCTGTTGGAGATTTTAATGTTAAACATTATTCTGGTAAATTTAATGCATACCAAAGAACATATGTAATTACCGTTAATAAAGAAAATAAAATTTTGTACAGATGGTTATATTTTCAGCTTCTTGATAGATTGAAAGAATTTAAGTTAAAATCGGTTGGAACAGGAACAAAGTTTTTAAAATTGGGAATGATAAAAGATTTGCAAATTTTCCTCCCAACTCTCCCCGAACAAAAAGCCATCGTTGCACGACTTGATACGCTTTCCGACAAGACGAAAAAACTGGAGGAAATCTACCGCCAAAAACTCTGCAATCTGGAGGAATTAAAAAAGTCGGTGTTGAAATCCGCCTTCGCGGGAAAATACTAATTCCGCTACGGCGCGACGATGAAAGGCGTTTAGTGGGGAACTTTAACGACGTGGATTCCGTGTCGCGGCACGGGATGACGGATGGTAAGGATGATAGCAGCGGATTTTTAATCTTTATACTTTTACATTATCCACAGTCAACTTGTAAAATTCTTTTGATTGTGCTATATTGTGCCTATGTCTACATGGATACAAAATAAGCGTAAATTATCAGGGCTTTCTCAACAAGAAGTCGCGAAAAGTTTGGATATATCACGACCTACCTATACCAAAATTGAACAGGGGGAAATACCGCCGACCGAACAGCAAAAAGCTATTTTGGCTCGTCTGTTTGACGTGTCTGACGGAACTTTTGAAAAAAGTTCAAGAGAGGCGGATCAAATTTCCGACGCTGTCGAAATTCGCGAAATTCCTAAAGAAAATGTTAAGAAATTTAAAGAAGTTTTACTGTATATTCTGGGCAAAGTCGGAAGCCGTCCGAACATCGGGCAGACAGTTCTTTATAAATTGCTCTATTTTATAGATTTTGATTATTACGAAAAACACGAAGAACAGCTCATCGGCGCTACTTATATAAAAAATCTTTATGGTCCGACACCTGTTTCGTTTGCAAAAATTATAAACCAAATGGAAGAAAGCGGTCAGCTTGTTGAGGTAAAAAGCAAATATTTTGACAAAGATCAGACAAAATATGTTCCGGTCACGGAGGCGGATGTTTCAAGTTTGAGCGGGCAAGAGCTGAAACATATTGACGACGAGCTGGAACGCCTCGCTCATTTTACCGCAAAGCAATTGTCTGAACTCTCCCATAAAGACACTCCATGGCTCGTAGCGCAAGATAAGGGAGTTATAAATTACGAACACGTATTTTACCGACCGGAAGAAACCTCGGTACGCGAATATGAGCCACTTTAAACAACTTCCCGAATTTGAGAAAGAATTAAAAAGACTTTCCAAAAAATATTCAACACTGCACCAAGATATTAAAGATTTGGAGGACGTTTTGCGTACACTGCCTACCGGAAGCGGTAAAAATTTTACCATTATTCATCATTCTGAGAAAGTAAAACTCGTTAAAACACGTCTTGCTTGCAAAAGTTTGCGCAATAGAGCAATGAGGGTGATATATGCGTATCATGATGATATAGTCACTTTTGTATATATAGAACTTTATTTTAAAGGGAACAAAGCAAATGAAGACCGCGAACGGATTTCTGAATATTTGAAAAGTGTGTTATAGTTAGTTAATGAACGAAGCGGAAACACGTGCGGAATATATTGACCCGAAACTTGCCGCGAGCGGGTGGGGAATTATTGAGAACTCAAAAGTCCTTCGTGAATTTCATATCACGAAAGGGCGGATTCAGGTTGGCGGAGAACGCGCAAAGCCGGAAATTGCCGACTATGTTTTGGTGTACAAAAATCGCAAAATCGGAGTGATTGAAGCGAAAGCCGAAGGATTGCCGGCAACGGAAGGACTGGCGCAGGCGAAATCGTACGCTGAAAAATTGCAAATTGAATATACCTATGCGACGAACGGAAAAGAAATTTGCGAAGTGAACATGAAAACGGGGAAGGAGTGGAGCCCCGAACGTTTTCCGACGCCGGACGAATTATGGAACGCAACGTTTTCCGACCGAAATGAATGGAAAACGAAATTTAACGATGTTCCGTTTGAAGATATCGGGGGTACGAAAAAACCCTATTACTATCAAGAAATCGCGGTCAATAATACTCTCAATGCGGTTGCGGAAGAAAAGAACCGGATACTTTTAACGCTCGCCACCGGAACGGGAAAAACATTCATCGCTTTTCAAGTTGCGTGGAAACTTTTTCAATCGCGATGGAATTTGAAACGCGACGGGGAACGAAGACCGCGAATCCTTTTTCTCGCCGACCGAAACGTTTTGGCTGACCAAGCGTTTACATCTTTTTCCGCATTTCCTGAAGATGCGCTCGTGCGAATCAACCCTTTGGATATTCACAGGCGCGGCGGGGTGCCGACCGGCGGAAGCGTGTTTTTCACGATTTTCCAAACATTTATGAGTGGGCGGAATAACTCGCCGTATTTCGGCGAATATCCGCCCGACTTTTTTGATTTCATAATCATAGACGAGTGCCATCGCGGAGGTGCCAACGACGAAGGCAACTGGCGCGGAATTTTAGAATATTTTTCTCCCGCGGTTCAGCTTGGATTGACCGCGACACCGAGGCGCAAAGACAATGTGGATACCTATAAATATTTCGGCGAGCCGGTATATGTTTATTCGCTCAAAGAAGGAGTGAATGACGGATTTTTAACGCCGTTCAAAGTAAAGAGAATTCAAACAACGCTTGATACGTATGTTTTTACGTCCGACGATCAAATCGTTGAAGGCGAGGTGGAAGAAGGGAAGATTTACGAAGAAGATGATTTCAACAAGATTATTGAAATTAAAGAGCGCGAGGCAAAACGCGTGCGAGTGGTATTAAATGAGATAAATCAAAATGAAAAAACCATTATTTTTTGCGCGAATCAAGCCCATGCGCTTATGGTACGGGACTTAGTGAACCAAATGAAAGAAAGCGCCGATCCGAATTATTGCGTTCGCGTAACGGCGAATGATGGTGCGAGAGGCGAGCAATTTTTGCGGGAATTTCAAGATAACGAAAAAACCATTCCGACGATTTTGACGACTTCGCAAAAACTTTCCACCGGCGTGGATGCGCGGAATATTCGCAATATCGTTTTGATGCGCCCCGTCAATTCAATGATAGAGTTCAAACAGATTATCGGACGGGGAACGCGGCTTTTTGACGGAAAAGAATTTTTCACGATTTATGATTTCGTAGACGCTTATCATCACTTTTTGGACAAAGAATGGGACGGCGAGCCGATAGCTGAAATATGCGAAAAATGCGGGCAAGACCCGTGCATTTGCGAAAGCAAGCCGCCGAAAGTTTGTTCCGTGTGCGGGCAAAATCCATGCGTATGCGAAAAACCGCCAAAGGTTTGCCCTGTGTGCGGACAAAATCCGTGCGTATGCGAGAATCCGCCGGTAAGAAAATTAAAAATCAAACTTCGCGACGGCAAAGAACGAGAAATTCAACACATGATTTCAACCTCATTTTGGGGCGCGGATGGAAAGCCGATTTCCGTGCAGGAGTTCATGGAAAATCTTTTTGGCGTAATGCCGGAATTTTTCAAGAACGAAGATGAATTGCGGGTTATTTGGTCAAATCCGATAACGCGAAAAGTTTTTTTGGAAAAAATTGCCGAAAAAGGATACGGAAAGGACGAACTGGAGATATTGCAAAAAATGATTGAGGCGGAGCAAAGCGATTTGTTTGATGTTTTGTTGTACGTATCATATTTAACAAAACCGATTTCTCGCGCGGAAAGAGCCAAACAAGCGAAGAAAAAGATTTTTGAAGGGTTGGATGAAAAGCACCGCGAATTTTTGAATTTTGTTCTATCCAAGTATGAAGAAAAGGGAGTTGAAGAACTTGGTGAAGAAAAATTGCCGGTTTTGCTCAATTTGAAATACCATTCGCCCGCCGATGCGATTCATATTCTTGGCGATGTGGAAACAATCAGATCAACGTTTTTTGATTTTCAAAGAAGTTTGTACGCGAAAGAAATCAGAATTCCGGATTATAGATAAAAATAAAATTTGACAAAGACACAATAAACGTGTTATTATAACATTCAGAAATAGGGTACACGGAGGATATGAGAGATGCGGAAAAAGTATACGGGCAAGATTGACATACCGGCGATCGTTCGTGCGCTTGAGGATGCGGAACGCTTAATCCGAAGCGACGACAAAGATGACCGATGGGTCGGAGAAAAATTAAAAAAGTTTTTTCTTCGTTTGCTTGATGAACGGCGTCGGGAACTGCGGGAAGCGATTGAAAGAGCCGCAACATTGAAACGAAAAAAAATCTGGCGCGAAACGCCGAGAAAGGACGATTAGAAATACTTAAGCTCCGGAATCTTCCGGAGCAATTTTTTTGTTTGTGATAAGGTGATCGCCATGTGCCTCAATTTGGCTCCATACGCATTTTTAGAGGTATATACCCACAGCTCACAATACTTACTAAGCCGTTCCGTTTGGTGTATTCGTAGCAATTTGTATATTTGCACCATTCGTATATTGGTATTTTATTTGTATATTTGACGGAATGTTATATAATGTGTTGAAATGCTGAAAAATCGGCTTTTTAGCTAAAAAGGTGGCAAATCGCCAAAATCAGAAAATCGGGTTTTTGAGCAAAAAAGAGAATGCGGGTCATGGCTGAAAAATTGCGGCGAGGAGTATGAAGAATGGGGGAATTGGCGGCAAAAATATTTTTTGAAATGAAATGTTACGGAAGGATACAACGAAAGGCCGGACAATCGGTTCAGCAATTATCGGCGCATCAACCATCAGGGAACAAGGTTTTAAAAGCCCAAACAAGGCTGTATTTTTCATATACCAACGTCGCACAATATACATTTTACGACAATAGGGTGTATAATAATGATAAGTATAAAGAGAGAGCATGCTGTGAACGGAATTACAGCCGGAGTTAAGAGCAATCAACAAATTTTATGAGCTTTGAAATAGTGTTTTCAATCCATCGCCCGCCGAAGAATTTTAAAAATAAAAAACTTGAGATGCGCGTTTTTTGCAAATTTTCTTTCTTCCCTATTGTTCACGTCTGTATACATATTCATAACTATTCAGATAGACAAAAAAATAGAAATCTAATATAGGTATTCGTCAAAAATTTGTGGGGCGAAAGCCCCACAAATTTTTGTTATAGCCCCCAAACGGTTCAGGTTATGGTATAATGAAGACACGTCAGCATTGACGAGCGTGCCGGTTATAGCCCCCAAACGGTTCAGGTTATGGTATAATCGGCTCCAATCATTATTATAACGATCGGCGTTATAGCCCCCAAACGGTTCAGGTTATGGTATAATTCGCATTATGCGATATGCCAATGGAATTTAGTTATAGCCCCCAAACGGTTCAGGTTATGGTATAATTCAAAGTGTTGATCATGTAATTCTTGTTCAGTTATAGCCCCCAAACGGTTCAGGTTATGGTATAATAGTGGCACTTGCTTCTATATCACAAGACAGGTTATAGCCCCCAAACGGTTCAGGTTATGGTATAATCTGAAGAAATAGACAATGCCACTTGGGATGTTATAGCCCCCAAACGGTTCAGGTTATGGTATAATTTAAAATCGTTTCGTGATAGTATATACGATGTTATAGCCCCCAAACGGTTCAGGTTATGGTATAATAATACTCGTACGTTTTTCTTCTTCTGTAAAGTTATAGCCCCCAAACGGTTCAGGTTATGGTATAATCGCTTGTGTGCTGCTCCCCTTTCTGGGTGAGTTATAGCCCCCAAACGGTTCAGGTTATGGTATAATCTAAATTTTGTAAGGTGTGCACCATGGATAGTTATAGCCCCCAAACGGTTCAGGTTATGGTATAATAAGAACGAGAGAACACTACATCTTCGGAGTGTTATAGCCCCCAAACGGTTCAGGTTATGGTATAATTATCCACCCCGGCATATAGTACTGTGCCGTGTTATAGCCCCCAAACGGTTCAGGTTATGGTATAATAAAACGGAGCCGAGAAACTCCTCGGACTTGGTTATAGCCCCCAAACGGTTCAGGTTATGGTATAATATACAAAAGAGAATAGATACACTGCTTCGCGTTATAGCCCCCAAACGGTTCAGGTTATGGTATAATCCGACAGTGATCGGCTTCGCCGCTTCAATCGTTATAGCCCCCAAACGGTTCAGGTTATGGTATAATAAGAAGCAAGATAGTAATACTGACTAAAATGTTATAGCCCCCAAACGGTTCAGGTTATGGTATAATAGATACCTAAAATACCCCTTAAACATTACGTTTAAGGGGTATTTTACTGGAAAAAAAGTATTCAAAATAGTGAAATTTGGGCTTCGTTCATTCTTTTTTCTTGCCTTCTTCGTTCGCCCGTTACGATTTCGGCATCACCATATTGTTTGTTTGTAATCGTAATAACTCGCACAGCACCTTTTCTCGGCGCAACATGCCGCAGTCTTTTGAGATGTTTATCCACAGCGTCAAGATTGGCGCAGATTCTTGAATACACTGAGAACTGAATCATATCATATCCATCGCGCAAAAGAAACTTGCGAAAGTCGGTGTAATATTTTTTATTTTCTTTGCCGTCCGTCGGCAAGTCAAACATTACCAGCATTCTCATAAATCTGTTTATCATAAAGGAATAATAATTTCCGGCAATCTGATAAGCGTTGGGTCTTTTTGTTCCGTTGCCGTTACCAAACTTTGTGCCGTCATTTCCATTGCGTGCAATATTGTTTGTTCTCCATCAAGCGAAATCGGGGTTGTAAGAATAGATAATATTTTTGCTTTGTCATCTTTGGACAATTCCTCTTCGTTTGAAGAATCTTTTAATATTTCGCCAAATGCAAGCAGATCAAGCGCTGGCCGATACGGTTCAATGAGATCATCAACAAGATTAAAACTATTCAATTCGCTTGAGTGGTTAACTCCGATGCTTGCCATAAAACCATATGCGGCCACAGAACGAGCAAGCGTTCCGCGCAAGATCGCATAACCGTAGTTCAGTACCGCGTTTACTTTGTCCTCTGAATTTCGCGTTGACCCCAAAGGCAGGAGGGCTGAAAAATAAGCCCGAGCGGCTGTCGCTTCTCTGTTTAATGTGTCGCCGGAATTTACCGTACGCGCATACATTTCAAAATCGGGAAATTTCTTCCCTGTTATTTTTTCCAAAACCGCTTGCTGATTTTTGATCTTTCGCTGAATAATATTTTGCCAAACTCTTTTTTTGAACGGCTCCGTCCATGCGATTTGATTTTCAATCACCTTTACTTGTCTTGAGTGTTGCTGGTAGCCAAGCAAAACTCCGCTCGGGTGATGTTTGATGTCGCACACAAAAAGAGCGACCTTATGGCGGACGCAAGCATCAAGAAGCGCGATACTGACTATAATAGAATGGCTTTCAAGTATAAGTACCCCGATATCTTCAAGCGGAATGGTATATTCTGCGTCTTGCTTTAATACAAGCTGTTCCTGACGCACGGAAACACGCGCCTCGTTTGAGACGTTAATTATTCTCCACGACATATTTTATATAGATTTAGAGCACCTATCTTGTAATTTCTTGACGTTTTTCGCCCCGCACTAAATGATAGTTGCCTAATATATCTATACTATATTTCTCAATATTGTCAAGAGTTTTAACTCCATTGCCACGAACTGGTGAATTTTGATCGTGAGGTAAGATGTGAATAGAAGCTTGTGCTCTGTCACACCCGGAATAATAACCAAATAGCGATTTATCTTCTTTTGTAAGCTTCACCAAGTCATTCGGATATAAACTAAACTCAAAAGCAAATGATTCATCAATTTTTTCCCAATCTTTTTCCGATTTTGCTGTGATTACTTTGTCAGGTAAAACGCCTTTTGCAAAATGATACGCATACACAGGAATAATATAAAATTGCTTCTTCCCTTTTTTGCTTTCTTTGGAAAAAATATCAATTCTTACCATCGTGTCTTGATCAACAAGTGCTTTCCCTTCATTCACCAAAAGACCGGATTTTTGTCCATCGCTCACAATTTTGATACTTCGCACAATTGGTCCGTCGGTGCCGTCTTTCATCGGTTTGTGTACCGGTGTGGCAAATGCTTTTTTGGGATCGTCTCCGTATGCGGTAAGTCTTTCTTTCAAAATTTCATATAGTTTCGCATCTGATTCTTTTCCAGCCATATTTTCAAGCGTTTTCAGCGTTAATCCGGAAAGTTGTTTTCTGACCACGGATTCCTCATTTTTCATCCGTTTCGGACTTCGCAACGTTTCCTGATGCGCCCTGCCGGTAACTTTATGATTTGGCATTCGCGATACAAAAATCGGTCGGACAAAATTCAAATCTTCCGTTTCGGGATAACCTGCCAGCCCAAGCGTATGTTGCAGTAATTTTAATCTTTCAACAGCATCATCTTGCATTCTTGCCCCGAGTTCTCTGGTAAAACCCTCCCATGGCTCTACGAATTTTATACGATGTTCGTGTCTGGCAATATATTGATCTTTAGCTTCGCGGGCAATTTCATCGTCGTATTCCTTTCCTGTTTCCGGGTCAACAATTTTTGAATCTTTATGGGCATGCAAATAATCAACAATTTCGCCTGTCTTTGAGTATCGCATAACTCGCTGAACCAGTCCTTGCGTTGTTACCGCAACAACAACCGCGTCTTGTGCGTGATGGCGATTGTTTTCTTCGCGGGACTTATTTAATCCCCAACGTTTGCGCAAATAAGCAGTGGCTTGTCCGTTTACTGTAACCACCTTTTGTTTCGGCGCATCTTCCGCAAATAAAAGCGTGTCGGCGATATAATTTTTCAAATATCGCGAAGCAAAGCGCGTATCGTTCAACGAGCGGGTGGTAATATCTCCGCCGGTATATTTTTTTAACAAAAGATTTTGTCGTTTTCTTGGACTGATATTCATTGAATTAACAATGTTTCCAAATCGCGCCCATGCATCTGCATCGCCACCGATAACTTCGTACGGAATGCGATTCCCCTTTTCTTGATTTTCTTTTTTCAAAACGAGGACTTTGTTATTATAACTATCATCAAAACTTCTACTAAATGGTACGATGTGGTCAATTTCGGTATAGCCGTCTTCAAAAAGGCGAAGTTCGTCAATTCTGTTTCCTGAATAAGCGCACTTATTTCCTTGCTCTTCCCAAAGGCGAAATTTTATGATGTCTTGCCCACCGCGCGTTTGCACTCCGAGTTCTTCAATTTGCGCTTTTGCTTTATCGTTACGCTCCGCGTTTTCTTTCTGTTTTTTATGATCTTGCGTTCTTTCTTTGTGATTTTTTGCCAATTCGCGCCCGAGTTCCAAATGTACTTCCGTTGGAGGACCAAATTTATCAATTATCGCATTGACCACTTTAATCGTTTGAGAAATGGAACGACGAACAACTGGATTGGTTATGGAGTGGTCATTTACATCAAGCGGGCGAAGTTTGATTCCTCTCTCCGGTTTAAATCCTTTATGGTCGCGATAAACTTCACGGCATGCATCATCGTACAGCATTCCTTTTTCCAGAAACGGTATCAGTTTGCGCAGTGCCGCGAGAGAAAGATGTCCGAAGTCTGAAAATGAAAGCGCGAGTGTTGCGTTTATAATCGATTCGGAAAGCTTGTTTCCATCTCCGAGCGTAATGTTTTCCAATTCTTTTTTGATGTCTTCGTCGGTTTTGTAAACGGTGAGGGCGGTAGCAATAGCGTCCAAAACCATCGGCTGTTTTTGAAGCATCTCCCAATCTTTTTCACCAATGGTTTTTTTCAACTCATAGTATTTTGTCATTGACGGAAATTTTGATTTCCCTTCTATCAAGTCAACAATTTCATCATCAGTTTTACCAGCGGCGTCTTTTTGGCGTATGAAATACTGCACCATGTTGAAGCGGTCAAACGCCTTGAGTTCAAGGTCTTTGCGGATTTGAGAATATTTTACCTCTTTGGTAGAAAACGCACGATTCAAAATTTTTGCTCGCTCTGTCTCGGTCAGTGGTCGTTCCGATTGATCTTCTTTATTTGTAATTTTAAGGTTATTTAATCGTTGAAGCACATTGAAATACTGGAAACTGTATGTAGCTTTTGCCGCTCTCATTTCTGTCGGTTCAAAAGTGCAAAACCCAATCATCTTCTTAATTTGATCACCTTGCGCATAGTGCCGTTGATAGCCGAAAGCGCCGGTCTTTGGTTTGGCAAGTTTCTCAATCAGTTTGTCGGTAACATTTTTGTTTCCAAATGTTTGCTGTGTTTTTAACAACGTTTCCAACTCCTCTTGAAGCATTTCGCGAGAACAGGCGTGCAAATAATTTCCTTGTTTGTTGCGTTTCTCTGCCTCAAAATTTTTGTCCTTAAAAAGCATTTCGCCGACAGTGCGATACCCGCCCGCCTCCAGCAGTTTTTTGTTATTTTGAATATTACCAAGAACGGCGCGATTTTCGTTTGCTTTTTCTCCGTCTTCTTCAACCGCTTTTTTACGATTGCTTTTGTATCCTCTCCTTTTTGCCAGATGATAGACAGCAATAAAAAGTTCTTCCGGTGTGAGCAACTTATCAAGTCCGCGAGCTCGGATTTCATACGGATTATTTGGATGAGAATGAATCGTTTCTATTTGTTCGCGGGTTAAAATTTTTTCATCTTCAAAAATGGTCTTGATTTTATCCAAACGATATCCTCGGCGAGCAAGGCGGTGGCGCATTCCGCGCGCATCTCTGCGTGGTTTTGCCAATGATTCGCCATCCTTTTGATTTTCAGCGGATTCAAAAAGACGAACACCTAAATCCTCAATACGATTCTTATTGTTATTTATCACCGCCCATCCCACAGAGGATGTTCCGATGTCTAAACCGAGTGTATATTTCATGGTTTTTATAATACAAGAAGATGACCCGTGGCACAAGTGCCACGGGTCAGAGCTTCACGGGAACATCCGAAGATGTCCCTTATTATAGCGACCTAACGGTTCAGGTTATGGTGTAATTTAATACTTTACCGCTACATTTCATAGTATATCCCAAATCAAAAATTTTGCAACTCTCTCTTTTTTTCTTTCAAAAGTTTTTTATTTTCCGTTTTTAATCGTCGTTTTACCTTTTTTACGTCTTCTTCCGGTGGAAGATTTTCGGGGACGATACCTTTGTCGGTGAGAAGTTTTCGCACGCTTTTGTTGTTTTTTACGTGTTCGTTCGTTATGGGCAGTTCTCCTTTTAAATGCGTGTCGCGTTTTAACGTGAAATTGGTGATTTCGTTGGCAAAATCTTTCGCTTTGATTGTTATCGTCGGAAGAAAATCAGCAAGAGCGCGATTGTCTTTGACGCTCATTTTTTGTTTCATTTCTTGCGTTGTCTTGCCGCCAAAAAGCGCTTGATCTCCTTTACTTCTTATTCTGGCAAATCCTTGACCGTCAACTCCTCGCTCGTAAATTATTCCCGACAACTCTTTTTCGGAATCAGTAAGTTTTTCACGAAAACGCAAGCGTTCAATTTCTGAAATTCTTTTTTCAATAATTTCCTGTTTTCTGGTTTGTACAGCAAAATACGCCATCGCGAATGCGATTTCTTCTTTTCGTGGGTCGCCATTTTGCGCGATGAGATAACAAGCATGGCGAGTGAGAATAATATCGTCTATTTCTCGTTTGGCACCCTTCGCCAAATCGATCATTTTGTTGACGTCAACAAAATGATCGTCCGATGACAATCCTGTATTATTGCAGGCAATTTTTGCTTTGTTCATCACCGTGAAAAAATTCCTCCACTCATCATAACCGAGCAAAATTTGCAAATCTCTGGCAAACCAAAACTCCAAACCGTCGACGGTATGGTGTGCGTGTGCTTCAAAATTTTTTGTGAGTGAAACAATTATTTCTGTTTTCATGCCCATACGTATTGTTTATTTATAATAAAAAATATAAATTTGTAAAATTTTTACGGGAAAGAAATACGGCATCTACTGATTTTTCAGCCCCTGAGCCGATCGAGACCATGTCGGTGGTATCAACAAAATGGTTGTGGATAACTTCCCCACTATTTTTTCACAAGCGATTTTTGCTTTGTTCATCGCTGTTATAAAATTGCGATAATCAGCGTATTCCAGAACTTTTGCAAGGTCTCGCGACGACCAATACTCATTTTACTTGTTTGATACGAACGGGCCGATATTTTTCCAGATGATGCCTATGATGATATTATTCCAAATGTACGCCCCTGCCCCGACCAAATAATCATTCCATATCCTTTTCCAAAAATCTATGAAGCTGAGGAGCGAATTCTTTATTTGAGGATGAGAATCAATGAATCCGCGGATGTCTATATTGAAATACCAAACGATAATGCAAAAAATAATGAACAGCGTGATAATCTCCATAAATCCCTTTTGCGTATTTTTTTGGTTTGCCATAGTTTTTTTAATAGAAAAATAAGAAAATATAAAAATAGAATGATTGTTGGGGGTGTCGTTTTTTTGTATCTCCTCACACCCCTTATTTTTTAACTAAAAAAGCGTTAAAATTGGTTCGTCGTCATCCTGAACTGATCTAATTTTTGACCTAAATTTTAACGACCGTAGGGAGTATAAAATTGGAAATACTCTTGTGGTGTGATTCAGGATTCATGTCGTTACGCCGTGGATTGCGGGTCAAAGCCCGCAATGACGATAGGGGTGTGAGGAGATACGTTTTTTTATCTTTCTATTTTTCTATACAATATTATTCTATTTGTGTTATCTTTCTATTTTTCTATTCGTTTATAAATCCGGCAAATAATCTTCGGGGTCAAGATAAGCGTTTTGCGCTGTCGGAAGCGGCATGGTAAATGTTTTTCCCGCGCATGACTTGCTGTTAAAGCTTCCGACCTGAACGCCGTCCGAAGCGAAAACGGTCATATGAAGATGCGGGCCGGTTGAATAACCCGTATTTCCGCTGTATCCGATAAGATCCCCCACCTCAACGCTTTGTCCGGCGCTCACTTTTATGACGTCAAAGTGTCCGAAAAGCGTTGTGAGGCCGTTGTCGTGCCGTATAAGCACCCATTTGCCGTAAGATGCTTTGGAACACGTTATGTCGGTATTTCCGGTTGCGACGATTTCTCCCTTCGCCGGCGATTTTACGGACGTTCCGCGGCTTGCTCTGAAATCTATCCCGTTGTGGGTTCCCGAGGCATAGAGTCGGACGGAATCTTTTGTGCGGCCGAAATGCTGGGTGATAAAAATATTCTCCAGCGGCCATGAAAGAATTTTTACTCCGGCGGCCGGAATGTATTTCCGATCAAGCTGTCTTGTCAGTTGGGATTCATAATCAAAGAGTTCTTTTTCAAATGCCTCTTTTCTGGCGAGGTTGGCGTCAAGAATTCTCTGGTAGTCCGTTTCTCTATTGCGCGTCAGCGAAAGCAAGTCGTTTTTTTCCTTTTTGGCGATATCCAGAACCGTTTTTTGGTCTACCAGCTGGGCTTTGTATCCGCCGAGTTTCTTTTTTTGCTTTTCCGATTTTGTTTTTTCTTTTTCCAGCGTTTCTTTATAGAGCTGTAATTCTTTGAGGTGTTTGTCCACTTCAATTCTGAGTTTTGACAATTCCATTGACTCGTCCAGCATATCCGAAAGTTTTTTGTTTGAAAGAATCGTTTCAATCAGCGTTCGCGAATCCGTTTGATCCATCGCGCGAAGCACCTCTCCGATGGCCTCTGTTGACATCTTCATTTTTGACTCGGAATCGTTTATTTCGTAATCGGTTTCTTCTATGCTGAGAGATGTCGCTTCAAGCTGTTTTTGCGTCAGTTTGATGCTCGTATTCATTTTTTGCCGGTCAATATCAAGCGCTTTGACGGTGTTTTGGAGGGTTTTGGCTTCTTTTTGGGTGAAATCAAGCTGTTTTTGATAGGTGTCTATCTGTGACTTGAGCGTTTCAAGCTCGTTATTTTTTTGGCTGATTTTGTTGCGAAGCGCTATCTCTTCCTCCGTTTCCGCCGCCACGCTATCGGTGGTGCTTGTCGCCATGTTCACCGCCACGCTATCGGTAATGTCTTCGCCGATAACCGCAACGGGAAAACAAACCGCAAACAAAAAAACAACAAAGAACGGAATGATCTTTTCACGTTTTTTCTCTTGCGTTTTTGTTTGTGTGAAAAACATAATAGTATTAAAACTTTTGTGCGCGGAATGAATCGATAAAAAAACAAATGTCCGGCTCCCCTTTTTTACGCGGCTCAAATTATGTCATGCGTATCAATATTGTCTTTGTATCTCCTCACGACTATAAAAATGGAAATACTCTTGATTCAGGATCCATGTCGTTACGCCGTGGATTGCGGGTCAAAGCCCGCAATGACGATAGGGCGTGGAGATACTCGTCTTTTCATATTCGTTTGGATTCTCCGTTTGTCTAAATTTCGTGCCCGAGCGCTATTTTCAAGAGCTGGCGCGCTATTTTGTCCGCGGCCGTCGCGCTGTGTTCGGAAAACTTCCCCGCCGCTTCTTCCAGAGTTTTTTTAATGGAGGGGTCTTTCATAATTCGGTCAATTTCCGCCACCAGCACATGGGGAGTCAGGTTTGATTCTTCCACGACAACCGCCGCGTGCGCGCGGGCGTAATGAAAAGCGTTTTTTTGCTGATGGTTTCCCGCCGCGGAGGATAAAGGAATAATGATGCTCGCCTTTTTCCATGCCGCAATTTCAAAAATGGTTGAACCGGCGCGTGAAATAATAAGGTCGGCGACGCCCGCGGACATGCGGAGGGTCAGATCATTCAGATACGGATACATTTTGTAGCGATCTCTTTTTGGAATGCCGGCTAAAACCGCCTCCAGCCGGCTTTTGACGTCTTGTTCGTTTTTCTTGCCGACTTGATGAATGATTTGGTATCTGTCCAGAAGCAAAGGAAGCGCGTCCAGAATGGCTTCGTTGATTACCTGAGCGCCTTGAGAACCGCCCATGACGAGTATGACGGGGATGCCCTCTTCAAGACCGAGAAATTGGAACGCTCCTTGCGTGATCGGCAGTTTTGTTTCTTTTCTGAGGGGGGTTCCCGTGATGGCGACTTTATCCGCGGGGAAATATTTTGCGGCATCGGGATAGGAAACGATGACGTATTTTGCGAATTTTGACGCCCATAAATTGACCCTTCCGGGAACGGTATCGGACTCATGGATCATAATCGGTATGCGAAAAAAACGAGCGGCGACAAGCATGGGAAAACTGGCGAAACCTCCCTTTCCAAAAACGACATCGGGATAAATGATAAATATTTTTAGAAACGCCTTAAGAATGGCAAAACCCGTTTTAAAAAAATCAAAAAAATTCAGAACTGAAAAATATGTCCTTCTCTTTCCCGTTTTAATTTCAACATAGGCGATATTGAGGTTAAAAAGCAATTGTCTGTCGTAGGGCGAATCGGATACGAAATAAAGATCGGCCGGCAAAAGCCGCTCTTTGTTTTCAATATCGTGTAACGCTTCGGCAATGGCGATAATCGGATAAAAATGCCCGCCCGTTCCGCCGCCGGTGAATAGTATCTTCATACTCGTTCATTATACTAGATTTTCCCTTTTATTTCATCTTATTTTATGCACATGCGATAGATATATCATTAGCCGTAAACGCGATTTTTTGAACATTCAAATATG
>JBAYGK010000003.1:0-27056 GCA_041666665.1 Minisyncoccota bacterium | reverse complement strand
TTTACAATGTTCATAAAGAAACAAGGGGCGATTGATTGATAAAAGGCGACACATACCTTTTATTTTAGCAAATCACCCCTTGTTTTCTTTAGTTTTACGTGTGGAAAAGTGCAGGCACTTCAGTATGATGACCCGTAACAAAGCCGCGGAGAATCAAGTTAAAAATAGACATAAATTTTCATAATTTTCATTAAAATTGTAATTACAGTTACAATATTCTCAATATTCTTGTAAAAGTCAAGTCCGTTATCCATAAAACAGATTTAAAGTATAGTGCGATATACTCTAAATCGGATATAAAGTAAAGTGAACTATACTATTTATCCACACCCGGAATCACCTGGTTTATACTATCTGCAATTAATCACCCCTCACTAAAGTTACCCTTCGTCGTCATATCGGACTTGATCCGGTATCCACGTCCGTTAAAAACACGTGAATCCCGTGTCTCGGCACGGGATGACGAATAGGGAGAAGTTTGTTAACGATGGCATTATATATAAAGTGAACGTAGTCACCCAAATTAATAAAAACCGCTATTTTCCTTCGCGAAGGATATTGCTTACTTTTTCCGCGACAAGATTCCGTCCGATTTCGTTCAGGTGTTCGTTCGGATATGTTTCATAATAAAAACCTTCATGGGATACGCTGTGTGACAAATCAAGACAGGGTCTGTTTTCTTCCCGTACTATTTTGCATATCATGGCGATATTTTTCGCCGTTTGCGTTTCAAAATCCTTTCCGATATATTTTTGCCCCATTTGATAGTCAATGGGCGTAATATAGACATATGTTTTTATTTCCGCTTTTTTGGCGATGGCGAGCATTTTCTTCAGTGAAACAAGTTTTCTATGATCAGGAGAAAGATCAAACATATAGTGATAAATCAACTTCGCTTTTATATTTTCAGGGGTCACTGTGTCAAATTTATCGCCTTCAAAATCCGCAACTGTTCCGACTTGCACCGTTCCGTTGTACACCGGCGTATTCAAAGATTTTTTTCCCGAAATCGGTGCCACGTTTATTATCCGCAAAACGGCGAGCGGATTGTAGAAAGCGCCGAGAAAAGCCGGACGTATGGTATAAAGAAATTTTTCTTTCGGAAATTGATATTCCGGCTTCATGTCCCACTCGGGAGAAAATGAGCGCAAATTTATTTCAACGACGATGGCCTCCGGTTTGTTCGACGAGCGGGCGATATAATCCGTCATTTCTTCATATACCGTGGCATGGTATCCCGGATGAGATACATTGCCGAGAAGAATTTTTGGTTCTTTTCTTGATGCCATTTCCGAAATGGTGGCGACATCGTTGTCGTACGGTGAAAAAGTGTCAATAACACTATCCCCGTAATACAAAAAACGGTAATGATTTTTCAGACGATCATTCACAACGGAAAGTTCCGGCGGAGGACAAATGAAATTATAAACAACCGCTTGAAGGAAAAAGAAGGAAAGAAACAATATGGTCAATTTGATAAAAAAGCTTTTCATATCAGAATTGAAAATAAATAAACGGCACCTCTTGCGTAATGCTGAAATTCAGTATGCCGAATATCAAACATACGTACACCAGCCATCTGGCAATTTCAGGCATTCCGCCAATCGCCGAAACGACACCTTTTTTGTAATCTATTATTTCCGTTATGACAAAAATGATGACAATGCCGAGAAGAAAAGCAAGCTGAAATCGTCCCCAAATCGCTATCGGCTTCAAAAACAAAAAGACGGGCGTTATGCTCATGGAATAAACGGAAGAAAACACGGCAACAAACAAACCGCAAAAACTTTTCAAAATATGAGCAACGATATACCACGCTTCGCCGACGGTTTTCGCTCTGAAAAACACCCAAGCGATACACACGATAAAAAGCGTCACGAAACGGTTAAGAAAAAGCAAAACAGCGGAATCCGAAACGCGCGATGCCCTTGAGAAGAATCTGGAAAAAACGGTGAACAGCCCGTGAATGCCTCCCCATGCGACATACGTCCAATTTGCTCCGTGCCAGAGTCCGCTCAATAAAAATGTCGCGAGAATATTGCGGACGTAGCGCGCTTTCCCGATCCGGTTTCCTCCAAGCGGAATATACACATAGTCGCGGAACCACGTTGAAAGAGAAATATGCCAACGCGCCCAAAAATCGGGAATAGACGACGCAAAATACGGATTTTTGAAATTCTCCATCAGTTTGAAACCCATCACTTTCGCCGACCCGATCGCGATATCGGCGTAACCGGAGAAATCGCAATAAATTTGAATGGAGAAAAGAATCGTCGCAATAAGGAGCACAATCCCGTCATATTCCGTCGGCGTCCTGTATATTTTATTAACATACGATACCAAATTATCCGCGATCACCATCTTCTTAAAAAGACCCCAGAGCATGCGGCGCATTCCTTCCACGACGCGGACATATTCAAAAAAATGCTCTTCACGGAATTGATGAAGCAGGTTTTGGGGACGTTCAATCGGTCCCGCAACCAATTGCGGATAGAACATCACGTAGAGAGAATAAATGCCGAGATGGCGTTCCGCCTTAAAGCGCCCGAAGTACACCTCAATGACATAGCTCAAACTCTGGAACGTGTGAAAAGAAAGCCCTATTGGCAAAATAATATTTATGAAATGAATGGGATAATTCCAGTGAAAAAAGTTCGCGGCAACGGCCAGATTGGAATTGAAAAAATTAAAATATTTGAAAATCGCGAGAACCAGCACCGTGGAGATGACGGAAAGAATCAGCCAGCGTTTTTGCGTTTTTCCTTCGCTTTCTTCAATCTTTATTCCCGCCCAATAATCAATGCCGATAGTGACAAACAATATTAAAATATAGGCCGGAATAAACGCCATGTAAAAAATACAACTGGCGAGAAGAAGAAACGCCCACCGGAATGTATGCGGTATAAAAAAATAAACCGCGGTAACGACGGGAAAAAAAATAAAGAATTGTAAAGAATTAAAAAGCATCGCAATTTAACAAGCGTTACAAAACAGCAACCCGTGCCGTTATAAGTACGTATACAATACCAAAAAAAACGGAAAACAAAAAGACCGCCCCGTACAAAAACAATAATGAATATATGCAAAAAGCGATAAAAAAGGTATATTATTTAGTATTATGAGAATAAGAGAAACCTTGGAAACAATACTCCTTCATTTTGAAAAATTCTTCAAAACGGATATGCACTACCTCCTCCGCGGGGGTTCTTGGCTTACTGTCGGACAAATCGTCGCAACGGGAACAAGTCTTATTTTGTCCGTGATTTTTGCGCGTTTCCTTCCAAAAGAAACGTACGGCACTTATCAATATGTGCTGTCCATTTTCGGAATTCTCTCGCTGGCGACGCTCTCCGGGATAAACATCTACCTGCAACAAGCCGTGGCGCGCGGGCTGGAGGGCTCCACTCTTATCGCATTTTACACAAAAGTAAAATGGGGCACGCTCGCAAGCATCGGCTCCGTATCCGTCGGTTTATATTATTTGTATTTCGGCAACACAACGCTCTCCTTTTCTTTTTTCGTCGCGGCGCCGTTTCTCCCCTTCATGGACGCGCTCTCCGTATCAAATATTTACCTCCAAGGAAAAAAACTTTTCGGTCCTTCCATACGCTATTATTCCGTAAGCCAAATTGGGTGGGTAACAATGATTGTCGCCGCTGTGGTATTCACTAAGAATCTTCCCGTCATCATTCTTGCCTACTGCGGAGGCGCAACCCTCGTGCGGTATATTATTTTCCGGCGCACGTTTGAAAAATATCCGCCCAATGGTGAAAAAGATCCGAACGTCGTTTCCTATGGAAAACATTTATCCGCCGTGAGTTTTGCCACGACAATCAGTCTTTTTTTGGATACCATGCTCGTTTTTCATTACTTAGGTCCGGTGCAAACCGCCATTTACGCCCTCGCCACCGCCCCCGCCGACCAAATCAGGGCATTGGCAAAAAACATCGGACCGCTCGCGGTGCCGAAACTCGCACAGCGATCCTTCAAAGAAATTGACGCTATGCTCTATACGCGATTATTTCAGCTGGCGCTTCTCGGCGGAGCGATGGCGTTAACATACATACTTCTCGCGCCTCTCTTTTTCAAAATATTATACCCGAACTACATGGAAGCCGTGTTTTACTCGCAACTCTTCGCTCTCAATATCATTCTCCGCATTTCCGGCAATTTTTTCAATGCGGCGATGCAATCAAAAATGCATTATATCCCAAAGAGCTGGCTTTACTTCGGAATGATTCCGCAAATAGTTTTTATCCTCGGCGTTTTTCTGCTCATTCAGAGGTATGGTATTATCGGGATCTTTGCCGCCAGTTTTTTTTCAGCATCGGTATCTTCCTTTATCAGTTTCATTCAATGGAAAGTGTTGCTTTGTCGGCATAAAGAAAATTTGGACGTAAAATAACCAAAACGCAAAAAAATAACAAACACGATAAAATTGTGATATACTGAATCCATGAAATTCAAGGATTTTAATAATATTGATATAGAAAATGCCGTTGGCGTTTCTCCGACGGGTGGAGATACCAAACTCCTTGCGCAAGAAGCTTCAAAAATTCATTTTAACTCTGCAGTTGAGATTGGAACGGGAAATGGGTTTGTGCCGATTTATCTCAAAACGCTTGGATACTCGTGTGATGGGACAGATATAAATCCTCTCGCGGTTGAATGTGCTAAAAAAAACGCCGATCGAAACAACGCCAAAAACAGCTTTTATGTATCCAATCTCTTTGAACAGGTGCGTGGCACTTATGATTTAATCCTTTTCAACCCTCCTTTTGGGAATGCCGGAACATCATCAAATGCAAAATATCTTGAAATTATTAAATCACTTATCCCGAAAGAAAATATTATCATTGCGAAACTTGCTTTCTTTTTTATTAAAAAACAAAGAGCGCAACTCGTTGTTGAATTTCTAAAAAAAGTCGAACCTTTTTTAAACGGCAACGGAAAAATTCTTATCTGGCTTCACGAATCGGAAATTCCGCTTGCGGGAACATTCAAGATAAAGATCGTCGGCGATCTCGGAAAACTTGATGTGCATCTTGTTCTTCTGGAGAAAAAATAATAAAAAAAGAAGACAAAAAATTTCACTTTCTTAATCTTTTAATCTATTCCGAAAAATCCAACCACACTTTTCTTTTCACGTAATCGGTATAGCTTAAAATAATGCGCGCTACTTTTTTGGAAACATTTGCATAGCCGTACTCCTTGGGGGTGCGGAAATCTCTCTTTATTCCCCGCGATTGATTTTTTACCATTTCTAATGCCTGAAGAATCCTTTCCGGATTAAGCCCTGTCATTATCACAGACGCTTCGTCCATCGCCTCCGGTCTTTCGTGCGCCTCGCGGAGATTTAATGCGGGAAAATTCAAAATGGACGATTCCTCGCTTATGGTTCCACTGTCGGAAAGAACGCAAAAGGCGTTCATTTCCAGATGAACAAAGTCAAAAAGACCCATCGGTTTCATTATCTTCACCGTTTTCGGAAGGATGATTTTTTGTTCCTCCATTCGCTTGCGCGTCCGGGGATGGCAGGAAAAGATAATCGGCATTTTATACATTTCCGAAACGCTTTCAATTATTTTTATGAGTCGCGCGAAGTTCGCGGGAATATCAATATTTTCTTCGCGATGCGCCGTCAGGACAAAATATTTTTCTTTTTGAATTCCGAGGTCTTTCAGTATTTTTGACGATTGTATTTTTTTCATGTTCGCCATGAGCGCTTCATATATGGGCGAACCGGTTTTTATAATTCTATCGGCAGGCAATCCTTCGCGGAGAAGATTGTGGCGGGCAAGTTCGCTATACGTTAAATTCATATCGCTCAAATGATCAATGACGCGGCGATTCACTTCTTCCGGCACGCGAAAATCAAAGCTTCTGTTTCCCGCTTCCATGTGAAAGATCGGAATCTTCCGCCGTTTCGCCGAATACGCCGCCATACAGCTGTTTGTGTCGCCGAGAACGAGAAAAGCATCGGGTTTTTCTTTTTCAAGAACCCCGTCCACTGCCGAAATTATCTTCCCGACCGTATCATTCGCGCTCTTTCCCGCCGCCCCGAGAAAATAATCGGGTTTGCGGATTCCGAGTTCTTTAAAGAAAACTTCGGAAAGTTCATAATCGTAATTTTGCCCGGTGTGAACAATAATTTGTTCCATTGTCCGGTCAAGTTCTTTTATCACCTCGGAAAGACGGATGATTTCGGGGCGAGTACCGACAACGGTGACGATTTTCATTTTTTTTATTTTCATAAAATGTGAAGTTATATCATTTTTTAAAAACTACTTTATATTCTGCTAACCGAAATCACTACCCAAGGTCTCTCCTTTCCCCGTCGTTTCGCTTCGCTTCACTCCTCCTTAAGGAAAGACCTTTGTCCGTGATTTCTGAAATGTTAATGAGTTTTCTAGAAATGGTATTACACTTTTTCAAAAAAAGTATCGGAATCCGCCGGATCAAATATTTCATTCACCCAAAAAACGGTGAGAAGCGGCGAATCTCCGATGTTGGTAATATTGTGCGTGTAAAAGGTGGGCATATCAACAAAACACGGTTTTGCCCCATCCACCAAAAAACTCTCGGCCTTTTTTTCAAACAATTTGCGGATTTTTATTTCCGCCTTCCCTTCCAATACGCAAAAGCGCTCTATCTTGCGTGTGTGGTAATGTTCGCCGCGCGTAATGCCCGGTTTCGTGGTTGAAAAAAAAGTCTGCCCTCCCGTTTTCTCTTTCACTGTTTCAAACAAACTTCCGCGGGCATCCGTTTTCAGCTCCAAAAATCTCGGGTAAAATCCCTCCGGCAAATATGACCTGAAGGTGTTAAAAAGATTCAGTTGAAAAGAATCGGACAATTGCGGAATAATGTTGTTGAAATATTCTCCTTTAAAGCGTGCTATGGTTTCGTACAACTCTCCGATCCGTATTTCTTTTCCTTCCACCGCGACATCTTCATTCCGCGGATTTTGTATCGCTTCGTATACCGATTTTACGGCATCCTTCACGTACAACAAAACAACCGAGGCTTCGCCGTTCACTTCGCATTTTTCATTCCGCGCGATCTTATGGCAAAACGTGGCTACGGCGGAATTGTAATCCGGTTTGGCAAATTCGCCGAATATGTTGGGAAAAATAAAATTCGTTACCGGAGCGCCGGACTTCTTCCCCCACTCGCGAAAAATCCTCATTGCTTCTTTTTTGGACTGACCGTATTTTGTATCGCGAGCGATATGCGTTGATGAAGAAAATATGAGATGCGGTTGAATTTTTGTTTCTTCTAGTATGGAAACGAGGGTCTTCGCCAATCCGACATTTATGCCATACACCTCATCATCATCGCCACGATTCATCCCCGCAAAATGAACAACGGCATCAGCCTCGCGGAGAGCCGAAGCCAGAATTTTATGGTCGGCAAAATCGCTCCGCCCAAGCGAAACAACTTCAAGCTCGGGCGCGTTCGCATGCAAAAACATCCGAAGGTGCGTTCCGAGAAATCCCTCTGCGCCGGTAATAACTATCTTCATATTATTTCGCCATTTCTTCTTTTATATAATCAAGCGATAAAAGCATTTTTTCCATCTCTTTTTGAGAAAGCTGTTTTGCCGCATCGGAAGTATAATCGCCTTTGATATTCGGCTTTTTTCCTTTTGAATAAAACGATTCGTAATCAAAACCGGGACGATTGATGACTCGGAAATAATCTCCCATGTCTTCAGCGTGAGCAAGCTCCATTTGGTGCGCAAGCGTTTCATGTATCTTTTCTCCTTCACGAATGCCGACCACTTTTATTTTGCTTTTGGAATCAAAAATTGAAAGCAACGCTTTTGTCAGAGTATCCACGGTCGCCGCCGGAGCTTTCTTGATAAAAATATCTCCTTGTTCCCCATGTTTCAACGCGAAATGCACCAGATCAATGGCATCGGTAAGAGAAAGCATAAATCGGGTCATTTCTGAAACCGTTACCGTGAGATCCTCGCCCTTCCTCATTTTGTCCACAAAAAGCGGTATGACCGAACCGCGCGATGCCATAACATTTCCATACCGAACGGCGCAAAAAATCGTTCCGCGGTTGCGCCGTGATTTTGCGACCATTAATTTTTCAACCATCGCCTTTGTCATGCCCATGGCGTTGATCGGATACACCGCTTTGTCGGTAGAAAGACAAATGACTTTTTTCACACCTTGCGTTTCGGCGGAATCAAGAACATTTTGTGTTCCGATGATGTTTGTTTTTACCAGCTCCATGGGAAAAAATTCCCCTGTCGGCACTTGTTTCAGGGCGGCCGCATGAAAAACATAGTCAACTCCGAACATCGCGTCAAATATTGCATCTTTATCTCGAACATCTCCCACGATAAAATGAAGTTTCGGCGAAGAAATTTCGTGCCGCATGTCATGCTGTTTCTTTTCGTCGCGGGAAAAAATAACGATTTCGCTGACTTTCTTGTCGTTCAAAAGAGACCTTACCATCGTCCCACCGAATGAACCCGTTCCGCCCGTAATTAAAATTTTTGTCATAATTTTTAATAAAAAATCATTTATTAATCGCCTTTCGAGCGCGAAGCACGATATGCCTTCCAAAGTACTTCAAAAATGGGATTTTGGCAATGGTATGTTCTGTGCCAACAAAAAACGATTGCATCCGACGAATTTTTTTTGTCCGAGCAATAACTGCCCCGACATATGGTCCGTCAACAAATGCCGCGCCTCCGTCATATTCAACCAAAAGTCCTTCTCCGCGAACAAAATCGGAAAATTCTTTTATAGAAAATTGACGAACATGCGCATCTTTGTGTTCAGCGATTCCTTTGGCGGAAAAATCAGAAAGAGGAACGAACGGAAAAGGACGAAAACCGTTTTTTAGCCGTTTCCAAAAAGTTCCGCGCGAATTCCAATGAGGAACGGTAAAAACCAATATACCCCCCGGTTTGACGACACGAATGAGTTCGCGGAGAAATGAGTGATGATTGGGAACGTGTTCAATCACCTCAGAGCATATCAACTTGTCAAAAGAATTGTCAGGAAACGGAATCTTTCCGCCATCAGTCAAAAGAAATTCGGCATTTTTTATTCCGTGCTCGGCTTGATATTTTTTCGCCGTTTCAATGAATTTCTTTCCGACATCAATCCCGACAGCATGAGAACACTTCGGAACAGCGCGAAAAATCTGATGCCCCGACGCACACCCAACATCAAGAAGCGATTCACCTGCCTCCAACCGGAGCGCGCGGAAAATCTCATCTTCGCGCGCCACGCCGATAAGACCAACAATATTGTCGGCGCGATATTTGTTTCCCAGAAGATATCCGGACGCTTTTTCTTCCGCGAACACATCCCACATATTCGCGTACGCTTCGTCGTCAACGATTATTTTTGACATAAAGTTTCAATATGATGATATATTTTTTTTCCAAGAATGGCTATGTCCAACCGCTCGCGCACTAGAGCAAATATGTTTCTTCCAAATCGCTCTCTCACATCTTTATCCGAAAGTTTCAGAAGCGCGTTTACCAAAGCGTTCGTGTCGGAAGGAGGAATAATCATTCCGGAAACCCCTTCTTCAATATAATCCGCGAGATCTCCGACGTGACTTACTACCATCGCTTTGCCGAGTGCCGCGTGTTCAGAAAATTTTGAAGGGAAAGCATACTCGGTAATCATATCACTTGGACGCACAACAGCAAAGATATCGCATGCGGAAAGAAAAGGCGGAACATTTTCATGTGACTGTTTCCCTATTATTTTTATGGCGTGAGCAAGGTGATGCTCGGCCGAAAAATCTTCAATTTCTTTCGCGCCAGAACTCGCAACCAAAAGGAGTTTAAATTGTCCAGAGTTTTTCTTTTCTAAAACATCCAATGCTTCAAGCACTGTGTCAATGCCCTGATAGTATTTCGTGTTTCCGGCATAGCCGAGAAGAATGCTTTTTCCTTTCCATAAAACAGTACCAGCATCAGGCGGAATCTGCGGATGAAAAAGCGTCAAATCAACGCCAACAGGAAAATTAAAATACTTTTTCACTCCACCGTGTTTGCGATAATACTCGCCGATTTTACGAGAAACTCCCGTGGCAAAATCAAGGAAACGAGAGAGGAAGATCTCTTCGTATTTTTGCCGATGATAAGCGATATAACCGAGATTTTGATAGAATTTTTTTTCCTCAAACCACAAACTGTGAAAATCAAGTCCGACTTTCGCCCTCGTCAAAAGTTTGAAAAACGGAACAAAACGAATACCCGCCGCCGTCTGAATGTAAATGACTTCAATATTTTTTCGTCTGACATACGAGGAAATGATGAATGGACGAAGAAAAGGATTGTCGAGTTTTAAAAAATGTTCATCGTCAAAATGGTCGGGTTTTTCATGCCCAGCGTAAAACACCTTGGCTCCTTCTTGTTTGAACTGAGAAAGCACATTCCGAACCCGAATGGGTGTTCCCTTTGATTCATTGATTCGTCCCGAAAAATAGATAAGTATTTTCATAACACGTATTCATTGTACCCTAAATATAACAAAATTGTCTATTCGCGCGCTTTTGGAAACATTTTTGTTTTTTGAAAGATATTCGTTCGCGCGTTTGCCGTTGTCGTCGGAGATATTCACAAGAAAATAATCCACACGGTATTTTTTTATAGCAGTGAACGGATCTTCTTTTTGAAGCGAGCGATATGACAAAACGACATCGTTGATAACTTCGTTCGGCACTTGTTCTTTTTTTTCCGTCGGCATTCCGAAATATCCTTTCAGCTTTTGTCTGACTTTCCAATTTTGATAAGAGTCTACGTATGTACTCCCCATAAATACCGATTGAGAATTTCGAATAAATTCTTGATTGAAAGGACTATAAAAAATATTTTGCCGCAACCATCGTTCTTTCATCTCCCGATTTGATACCGCATAAAACCCGGCATAATAATTAAAATAGACATTATTGGCGGTATACACAGGAAGAAGTTCTCCTTGTCTTTCTCCAATTACATATACCACCGATTCTTTTGCGGTATTTTTATTGAACCAATCAAACACAGCCCTGTCTTTTTCAATCTCTTGCATTTGTCCCGAAGAAACTCCTCCCATCGCAATCAGGCCTTTTTTCATGTCGCCGATTTGTTTATACAACACCGCTGAAAAAACAGTTAAAATCATAAGGAAAGCGGCAAAATCTTTTCTTTTATCAAAATTCCTAAAAATAACGCGCATGGCGGGAGCGAGAGACACGGCAACAAAAAGAACAGTGAATAAATAATAATGGCTGGAAAACTGAAGATACGTTCCGGTAAACACGTTTTGCCAATTGAAAATCACCGCGCTCAAAAGCAGAGAGAACGAGAAATAAAAAGTATTCTTGTTTTCAATCTTTCTCCGCACGAGAAAAAGACCGATCATGGCGAGAAAAACAATCCCAACATTCGCGAAACATGCGGGAAAGTGATTGCTTATCAAGCCAAACCGGCGCAAAGATTCCGCATAATACGCGCCGGAAGAAGCATTGCGGAGAAAAAAAGCATAAGGAATGATCCCGATTAGCGCCGGAACGAGAAAATAAAAAAAGTTTTCACGCAACGACGATAAAGATGCTTTTTTTGAAATGAAAATGCCGCATAACGTCAATCCGTAAAGAACCGCGAGTGACGTCCATACATAGGGAGAAATAAAAAATGATACGGCAAAAACGATTCCGAAAACAAAATGAAGCAATGGCGCCTTTTTCATTTTCTCATCGGAAGAAAGTCCCGACAAATTCGCTATCAACAAAAGACCGATGATGAGAAAAAGGAAATTAAATTGCGGATTCACCGGTCGGTTGAAGCTGTTAAGGAAAAACAAATGAAAAAGAAAAGAAGCAAAAGCCGACGCAAACCTTGAAGGAATCACGGCGAGAAACAAAAAATAAAGGAGAAAAACGCTCGCAAAAGGAAAAATAAAATCATAGGCAACAAAAAGAGCCGGTACGGAAATAGGAAAAATTTGCGCCGGAAAAACCAGTATTTGTTCCGCAATCGGTGGCTGAATGAAAACATCTTTTTTATGTTCCGCCAAATACGCATTGCCCAAGAAATTGTTTCCATCAACGATATCCCGCGCCCGAACGAGATAATGCTGTTCATCATCGTTCCATATGGGAAATACTCCGCGAAAATCTTCAAAACCGATTCTAAAAACGGAAGAGATTGTCGGAGCAACTACCGCCATACCGATGATAACGGCAAAAATGATTGCGAGAAGATGAAATTTAATAAATTGTCTCATTTTATTTTTTTATCTTTCTTTGTACCAACCACAAAAATGGAAACCCCGAACGGAAAATTCATAAAACGAAGCAAAATGGATTCGGTATAAAAGATGCCGTACAAAATTTTATTTGCGAAACCATTCCCCGGATTGCTTTCCAGTTTTTGCCCAAGACGAAAAAGATTTGCGGCGAAACGAGCCGTGGCAATCGGAAAAAAAAGAAATGTATTAAAGTACGAAGATCGTAAAACCGATAATTCGCCGTTTTTACGTATTTTTTCAAGAAGTTCCGGTCGACGATATCGTCTCTTGTGCTCGCCAAGAACATCCGTTTCTCCCCACAAAAATCGGAATGCCGGAACAAAAAAAATGAAGATTCCGCCTTCTTTGAGAACGCGGCAAATTTCCATAATGGCAACCTCATCATTTTCTATATGCTCCAAAATATCCAAAGCTAAAACAAAATCAAATGAACCATCAGGAAACGGTATCTTGAGAATGCTTCCTTCTTCAACCTTATTAAACCCCCGTCTTTTGCAAAATTGAACCGCTTCCGGAGAAAAATCAACCCCGTAAACATCGCCAAAAGGTTCCATTTCTCCAAGAAGAGCGCCGGTACCGCAACCGATATCCAATATCTTTGTATTCCGCCCCCTCATTTCATACAGGAAAAGAAGATCTTTTATCATCTTTCTCCTTACCCGATACCACCAGTGAGACATTTCATTTTCAAAAATTTGACTATAAAGTTCTTTTTTCATTGATTATTTGCCTTTAACCCGCATATTGATTATACCACAGCTGAAAAACAAGCAGTGTCCAGAGTTTTTTGGCATGATTATTCCTCTTTTCAAAATGTTCGGATTTCAGTTTTGCGATGTAATCATATTTAAAAAAACCCGCTTTTTTTATTGCCGATTCCGAAAGAGTATCGTTGCAAAAATCATGAAGGTCTTCCGCAAGCCATTTCGCCACCGGCAATCCGAATCCTTTTTTCTTACGATAAATGATGTGCTTCGGCAACTTACCCTCCATGAGTTTCTTCAAAATATATTTGGTGGTAAATCCGTGCATTTTATAAGAAAAAGGAAGAGGGTTCACGAAATCAACAATATTCCTGTCAAGGAACGGGGCGCGGGTCTCAAGCGATGCAAACATGCTTGCGCGGTCCGTTTTTGTCATAACTTGATCCATGAGATAAGAGCGCTCGTACGCATACAACAGCGCATTTTTCAGTGTCGCATTTTTTGATTCCAATCGGTATCTGTCAAGATCGTCAAAGACATCCGCACCGGATATTTTTTTAAATGAATCTTTGGAAAAAAGTTCGGCTCGCTCCGCACCGTTAAACGCCCCGAGCCAGACCATATGGCGGCGAAACGAGTCGTTCTCTCGGACTCCTTCCAAAAATTTCCACGCCTTGAAATCAAAACTGAAATTCGCATGCGATATGGGAAGCAGAGACAACATTTTTTCCGCGGGAAACATAAACGCTTTGGGAAAAAGAGAAGCGGCTATGTCCGCCTGAAATGTCGGATATCCGGCAAACAGTTCGTCTCCGCCATCGCCGCCAAGCGCAACCGTAACATGTTCTTTTGCAAACTTTGAAAGCAGAAAGGTCGGGATAATGGACGCATCAGCAAGAGGCTCGTCAACAAGAGCGGCCATTTCCGGAATAACGGCGAGTAAATCCCCTGCTGTAACTGTTTTTTCGTGATGTTCCGTACCGAGAAATTTCGCCACTTCCCGCGCGTATGAAGATTCGTCAAAACTTTTCTCCGAAAACCCGATGGAAAATGTTTTTATTTTTTCTTCCGAGTTGTTTTGCGCATAATACGCGATCGCACTTGAATCAAGCCCTCCGCTCAAGAAAACGCCGATTGGCACATCGGCAATCATTCTTCTTTTGACGGCATTGTTTATTTCCTCATCCAAGCGAAGTATTGCATCACGGAATGAAATGCTCTCGGAAACAAAGCATGGATTCCAGAATGTTTCCTTCCGCGTTTTTCCATTTTCAAATACCAAATATGAACCGGGTTCAAGTTTGCGTACGCCTTTAAAAATGCTTTCCGGCGTTGGGATATGTTCATACGCGAGATATTTATTAAGAGCAAAAAGATCTATTTCTTTTTTAAACAGCGGATGTTTGAGAAGCGCTTTAAGCTCGGAAGCAAACACGAGAGTGCCGTGAGAAAAGAACCAGTACAGGGGTTTCTTCCCCATCCGATCGCGCGCCAATAACAGTTTTTTGTTTGATCGGTCGTACAGAGCAATTGCGAACATTCCTTCCATTTTTTCAAAACATTTTTCTCCGTATTCTTCATATAACGCAAGAATGACTTCCGTGTCCGAAGATCCGACAAAAACATGTTTTTTTTCTTGAAGCTCGTTTTTGAGCTCGGAAAAATTATATATTTCTCCGTTGAAAACCGTCACGAGAAGATGATCTTTTGAAAACATCGGCTGGCAACCGGTTGGAGAAAGGTCAAGTATGGAAAGACGGGTATGTCCGAGTCCGACTCCACTTTCAAAAAAGACACCCTGTTCATCGGGTCCGCGATGAAGAAGCGCGGCGTTCATTTTCTCCGCATCTTCGCGCTCTCCTTTTCCAATGAAACCGGATATTCCGCACATAAGTTTTTTACAAATTAACCGTCCGCTTCACTGTGTACGGTTTTTTGCCCTGCGACTCGTAGTACGTTCGCATCAGAATTTCAGCAACGACTCCAAGGGCGATGAGCTGAACACCGACAAGCAAAAGGAACACGCACAAGACGGGAAGAGGTGTGGAAATAAAACTCACGCCATAAACAAATTTTAAAACCATTGCCCATACGCCGACGAATACTCCCATTGTAAAAAATAAAAAGCCGACACCACCGAAAAAATGCATGGGCTTGTTCATATATTTGTGCAAGAATTTCATGACGACAAGATCAAGAAGCACTTTGAATGTCCGAGAGAAACCATATTTGCTTTCTCCATAAATACGCGCGCGGTATGACACGGGAATTTCCGTAACCCGCGCGCCTTTCCAAAAAGCATAAGCGAGTATGAAGCGATGCATTTCACCGTAGAGATGAACATCGGAAATAATTTCACGCCGATATGCTTTGAGCGTACAGCCGTAATCATGAAGATATAATCCTGCGACCGATGAAATAATTTTATTCGCAACGACAGACGGTAACTTGCGGGTCATATATTCCCCTTTCCATCTATCTTTGCGCCATCCGGAAACGACATCGTATCCTTCTTCAAGTTTTTTTACGAGAAGAGGAATATCGTTCGGATCATTTTCAAGGTCGCTATCAATAGGGATGATGATATCGCCGGTCGCCGCCTCTATTCCAGCCGAAAGCGCCGCGGTTTGACCCGTATTGAAGGCAAAATCTATAATCTTTATTTTTTCGTCCTTCTCGGCAACACTTAAAAGTTCCCGAAACGAACCATCCTTGGATCCATCGTTGATTGTGATAATTTCATAAGAAAATCCGTTTTTTTGCATCACTTCGCGAATTTCACGAAGAAGAGGCTTGATATTTTTTTCTTCGTTATACAGGGGCGCAATAATTGAAAGTTTCATTACATTATCTTACCCGTTTGACGCAAAAAAGACAAATATGGTATATTTAAAAAATGAATGAAAGCCTTACACCAAAAAAACTGAACCTTGGTTCGGGAGAACATAGGAAACCGGGATATATCAATGTTGACTGGCAAGAACTCACCAAACCCGATGTCGTTCACAATCTCAACGTACTTCCTTATCCCTTTTCGGAAAATACTTTTGATTTTGTAGAGGCATTCCACGTACTGGAACATCTTGATAAACCGTTTCTCGTCATGAAAGAGCTTCACAGGATCACTAAACCGGGAGGAACCGTCACAATCAAAGTCCCGCATTTCAGCCGCGGTTTTACTCATGCTGAACACGCGCATGGTTTTGACGTAACGTTTCCTCTCTATTTCAATCCGGCATTCACCACTTCGGGATATTTTGGCGTTCCATTTGAACTCAAAAAAATGAAGCTTCACTGGCTTGCTTTCTTTCATCTCATGCCGACAATGGGATATGGTAAAATTATCATCTTGATATTGCGTGGAGTGAACGGCTTTATTTCCTTTCTTGCAAATATCTCACCGGCATTTACCAGTAGGATATGGTGTTTTTGGGTCGGAGGTTTTGATGAAATAGAGTTTCAGTTTAAATGTGTAAAATAATATGTCATCTGAACACCGCTTCGGCTACGAGTGGAATAAATATTCCCGCATAAGTAAAAATTACGAAAACCAATTTCTTAACTGGACATCGCCAATGGCTCCTGCGGATTGGAAAGGTAAGAATCTATTGGATGCCGGTTGCGGCATGGGGCGCAACAGCTACTGGCCTCTATTGTGGGGAGTCGAAAGCGTCATCGCTTTTGATTATGATGAACGATCTGTCGCGAAAGCAAAGGAGAATCTTGTTCAATTCAAAAATGCAAAAATTTTTTATAAAAACTTTTTTAAGATTGACTGGGAAAATGAATTTGACATAGCCATGAGTATCGGGGTGATTCATCATTTGGAGGATCCCGTTTTGGCGATTCAAAACATGATACGCTCGCTCAAATCGGGCGGAACGATTCTTATTTGGGTGTATAGTTACGAGGGAAATGAATGGATCGTAAAATATGTCAATCCGATGCGAAAAAATATCACATCCAAGCTTCCCGTCCCCATCGTTCACTTCCTCTCCTATTTTTGTTCCGTTCCCTTGTATCTTTTTATCAAGACCTTTTGCGGACCTTCAAAATATCTGAAGCAATTATCCGACTTCCCTTTTTGGCACATTCACAGTATTGTGTTTGACCAGTTGATTCCCGACATCGCGCATTACTGGTCAAAAAACGACCTCGTTTCACTTCTTGAGAAAGTGAGCGGTCTTGAGAATATTTCAATTAATCAACCGCCGAACGGATCGGGGTGGATTATTCGGGCGACAAAGAAATAAATTTGAGTATTTTTTCCGCCCGCTTTTCCCATGAGTATTCTGCGACATCGCGGCGCGCGCGGTTGGCAATTTCTCGCGCTCCAGTTGCATCGGCGAGAACTTTTTTTATACCATTGGCAAGAGCCGACGCATCGTCAGGTTGGACCAAAAACGAATTTTTTTCATTCAATATCTCTCGTATGGAAGGTAGATCGGATGCGACAATCGGAACGCCCGACGCCATATATTCAAAAAGTTTCATCGGAGAAGTATAACGTGAAGAAACAATGTTTCCTTTTTTGTTGGGAATAATGAGAACATCCGCAGAATGAAGATACGGTGGAATTTTGTTCGGTTCTTTTTGTCCAACAAACAAAATATTTTTCCTCAGATATTTTTTTTGTATTTTTTTCGTTTCATCCGCGCTTCCGCCGACAATCAAAAAGAACGTGTTTTCGTCAAAAAAAGATGCCGAATCAAGAAAAATATCCAAACCCTTCCAGTCATACAAACCGACGCTTCCGGAATAAACGATTATTTTTTTATAGATAGGCAAACCGAGAGATTTGCGAGATTGTTCACACGAAAAAACATTTTGAAATTGTTTGAGATCAACGCCGTCATTCGCCACAAGTATTTTTTCGGACAGCACGCCTTTTTGCATAAAAAAATCCTTCAGCCCTTGCGAAATAACGACGAGTGCCCGACACTTCTGAGCAACGCTGTTCGTGAAAAAACCATCCCCGCCAGTATGCTCTTCATAGCAAATGTTTGAATAAAAAAACAACAGGAAAAAAAGTGGAATTGCATCACGTGAATAGATGACACAATTTTTCAAATCTTTCGGGTGAAAAAAAAGCGCAAGAGAAAAAAAGATGCTTTGTGACAAAAAACCAAATTTCCCGAACCGAATCAAATCCGGAGTGAAAATTTTTTTAATGGAAAAAATGCGCGCAATACCATAATAATGAAATGGATCGTCCGAAGCAATATTTCTTCTGGTCGGTATGATAAGAGTCACTGAAGCTCCAGAACGCGCGAGAGCTTCGCACGTTTTCATTATTTGAATTCCGTGCGCTTTTTCGGTCGGAATTCGTGCGTTGGCGATATAAGTGATTTTCATAAGGTAAGATGGGAAATGAATTCTTTAAAATCTTGGCGTTTTAATTCTTCTCTTTCTTTTTTACGGCCGGAAGAAAAATACCATTCGGCAAACCGCTTCCGCCCTTCGCCCCACAATCCTCTTTCAGATTCTTTTGCTCCGCCCGGATGGAAAAGAATCTCAATCCTTTTTCCGCAAATCGGGTGAGGAATTCGCGCGAATCCGGCTTTTACCGCGTCAAAAGTCATGTTGCCGGTAAAAAGAACGCCGATAAAATAATCCGTATGAGGAATTCTCTTTGCATCAAGTTTCTTTTTGGCGCTTACGGAAAGCGCGTTGAGCAGAAAATGCTTCACGATATTCAGACCGAAATAATTTGAAAGGTCGGACGTTTTTTTTATGCTGACAAAAAACGGTTCGCTCGGGGTGCGAATGTTCGCAAAATGAAATTCCGAAGAAAGCTCAAGAAGGGCGTCAAAAACAAAAGGTATCATGTGGATATGCTCATGCCCGTCAACGGAAATTTCCCGATTCTCTCCAAAAACTTCTTTTACTTTTTGTATCTGCGCGCGAATTTCTTTTTTTACTTCATTTTTCATCAATTCCCTTTCTTTTCTTCTCGACCGCAGATAAGCAAGCCATAAAGACTGGAACGAATGGCAAAAAACCCCATTCCGCGTTAAAATCCCCTCCTTTGCGTCCCCGAGAGGTTCCCCGTCTGTAAGGTTCAGATGAACGGACAAACGAAGCCAAGGCCGTTTTTGAAGCTCTGAGAAGGCAAACGGGAGGTCAGATCCGTTTGAAATAAGACTTACCCCCGAAAGCGCGCTGTTGTCCGCGGCATCAAGAATACTCTCGTTTATCCCGCGAGAAAATCCGAAATCGTCGGCATTGATGACAAAAGATGTTTTCATTTTTTTTGAAGCACGACATATCTTCCCGCTATATCGCCGCTCTCTGCATAAAGCGCGAAATTTTGCGCTCGTTCTTTATAAACCGCGACTGGAAGGATTATAATATCCGGAATTCCCTCTTTTATTTTTTTCAGCTCGGCACCGCCGAACACCTGATCAACATGAGAATTAATGATGTACTGATAATAATTGTCATTCGGAAGAAATATCACCAGCTCCGGAACATTGTACAAGAAATACTTTTTATCATTCGGATTGGAGGCAAAATATGATTCTATTAGAGCCGTTCTCTTAGAATTGTAATATTCGGCAACAAAAGAATTGCAGAATGTTTGATAAAGTTGTGATGAAGACAAAAAGATGATGAGGAATATCACGGAAGGCACAGCCGATTTTTTCAAAAAAGAAAAACGAAATGATATTGACCGGAAAAGAATCAGTATCGCATTGGGAGCAAACAAAAAAACCACGAGTTGCGCCGGAAAAAAATAACGATACCAGCCGGGAGATTTGAGAAAAACAACATAAATGAGCAGGGTGAAAATAAAAGAAACTGTTTCCGAAAAAGAAATATTTTCTCTGCGGAAAAATCGGAGAAAAAGGGCGGTCGCCCAAACAAGCGTAAGCAAAAGAAGATAGAGAGGAGATACTTCTGTAAAAAATTTGAGGACATTTGCGGAAAAACTTGAGATTGCGAGGCCAACGGAATATGGATTAAAATAAAACTTGAGTACGGATGAAACGGTATCGCCTTTGCTGAATTGGGTCGCTATCCAAAGCAAAAACGGGGGGAGAAATCCGGCAAAAAAAGCAAAAATGCTTGCGAAGTCGCAAGGGACGCGGCGCCGATATAAAAGAACGGCAAGACCGAATGCGGGAAGCCCCGCGAGAAGAAACGTGACTTTTGCCGAAGCCATCACGCCGAGAAAAATTCCCGCCAAAGCGATATCGGTTTTTTTTCGGAGTTCCAGAGCGCGTTCAAAAAAGAAAAGCGCCGTTATCAAGAAAAAGAATGCCGGCACTTCTCCCAAGATGCTTTTCCCTCCGCCATACAATACGGGAAAGGTGGCGAGAAGAATCCCCGACGCCAAAGCCGCGGGAACGCCGAAAAGCCGGCGGACAAAAAAGTATGCCATTAAAACGACCGCGAGAATATACATCGCCGCCACAAAACGGCCGGAAAACACGCCGATTCCGAAAATTTTATAGGAAAGCGCGACCGGAGCGATAAGCGGATATCCTGCAGTAACCCCCGCAATGGAGGTAAAAATCCCGGGAGCCTCTTGTATGCCCCAGACCCCCTGAAGCGCAATATTTCTCGCTATCTGCGTATAATATCCCTCATCATACCAAACGGCGGGAGCTTCGGTAAGATGAAAAAAAGAGAAAAAACCGGCAATAAGAAAAATGGCGGAAAGACCGACGTATTCAAAATATTTGTTTTTTGGAAAATTCATTTTTATGACTTTACGCAATAAAGGTTGGCATCCGTATTCGCAAAACGACGGGTAAATTCCTTAAAATCCGCAATAGCTTTTAAATTCTTATTTTCCTCGCTGATTTCAAAAAGAGTATAACCGAAAAGTGAAATATCGGAGAGAAATTTTTCGGGATCTTTTTTTGAACAAAGAATTTGCGTCGGAGAAAATTCAATAAAAAGAATCGGCTTTTCGCGAGAAAGCGTTTCTTTCATTCCAAGAAGAGCCAGCGGTTCGGCTCCTTCTATATCCATTTTTATGATATCAACTTTTTTAATTCCCAAATCGGAAAGCGAAGAATCAAGCGTGTTTACCGACACGGTAATTTTTTCTTTTGTTCCTTTTTCGTTCACAAGAGAATGCATACCCTTATTCTCTTCGGAAAGAAAAAAATCCATTTCTCCCTTTTTGGAAGAAATCGCTTCTTTGCGGCAAAGCACGTTCCGAAGATTATTCTCTTTCACGTTTTTTTCCAAGAAAGAAAAATTCACATCTTCCGGTTCGTAAGCGACGACTTTTCCGTTTTTACCAACGCGCTTTCCGGAAATAACAACATAATAACCGATATTTGCACCGATATCAACGACTATCATTCCTTCCTTAACCGTTTCGCGAAAAAGTTTTGATTCATATTTCTCGTAGACATCCAAGGCGAGCGCTCCTGAAACTACCGGGTCTTTTTGATTAAGAAAAAGAATTCCCTCTGTAAGAACAATGGATTTTGGCAATAAAAATTTCAAGAAAAAATTGGCGGATTTGCGGAGTGGCGCAGGCTTCAAAAGAACCGTATACATAAACATGGGAGCATTTGACGGAAAAAAAGAAAGAAAACCGCTGATAATTTTTCTAAAAAAATTTTTCATTTTAAACGAAAATAATTATTTTTTAAATATCACCCGATAAACAAAGAACGACTCAACGGCGAGCAGAGCGGTGACGAGAAACTGCGCAAGCATATACCATACTCCGAGAGCTTCCACGAAGAAAAACACCAAAAAGCCATTGATGCATAAGTTTACCGTGCCAAGCGACAAATGAGCAGGAAGTTGCCATTTTATTTTTGATTTTTCATTGTCTTTAAATGTCCAGAATTTTTGAAGCACAAAACTTACGCAAAAAGCGACACCGAAAGCTATACTTGCAGACCATATGTACCAAACATTAAAAAATTCAGTGAGAACAAAAAGAAAAGTAAAATCAACAATAGCGGCCGAAACACCGGAAATAAAGTATCTGACAAAAAAAACAAAAGGAAAATTTGCAATTCTCACTTTCTTTGAAAAAGCCAACATTACGAACCAGTGATACACAATGACATTAAAATCCAGCGAAAGCGGCATGTGTTTTCCGCGGCAAAAAAGACGGTTTCTGACGGTGCGGAAAGAATACAGAACGATAAGCGCGATGTAACGAGCTGAGATTTTCACATACCTCCAAAATGAAATATTGCCACTCCTTTCCACGTCCAGCGTTATGTATCGGCTTTGTTTTTTGCGAAGCTCTGACGCGGGAACGTCCGACGGCACGCACATGAATTTTTTCAATATTTTCGGCTGTGTTCCGGGTTTGAGCTGTACGCGTTCATGGACTTGCTTCACAAAACCGTCCGACACTTTTCTGTTGAAGAACCGCATCTGGCGCGAAGGATAGGTATTTGCTTGGTCAATTATTTCTCCGCCGATAACATACTTTCTCGGCACCCAAAAAGCGCACGCCTCGTTTTTTTCCACAATGCCGCGGATTTCATTGACGAGATCTTCGGTAAAATATTCATCGGAATCAACGAATGCAAACCAGTCGTATGTCGCGCTGTTGAATCCTTGATTGCGCACTCCGCTGAAATCTTTGATCTGGCCGTTTTCATTTTTAAATCGTTGTTCTTGCGGCAAAACGATACAGCCGAAAGAACGCGCCCGTTCAAGCGTCTTATCCGTGCTTCCTCCGTCAATGATGATTATTTCCGCAAAATCTTTCACTGAGGCAAGCGCGCGCAAAATATTTTTCTCGCTGTTATAGGTGAGAATTTCAACGGTACAGGGAATTTTGTTGTTGCTTGGTTGATTCATTTTTATTGAAAAAGATTAACGAATTTTTCGGAAACGATACTCGTGGTAAATTCGGCGGCGCGGGCGCGGAGTTCTTTTTGCAGGGATTGTTTTTCTTCCGCGGTTTGCGACAATACGCTGTTAAGAGATCGGGCGAAACGGATAGCGTCGTCCGAATGAACGATGAACGGCTTTACAGAGGAGGGCACCAGTTCCGCGACCGAACCGACATCGGAAGCGACGATGGGAACTCCCGACGCCATGGCTTCCAGAATGACGCGCGGAAAACCTTCTTCCTGCGAAGGCATGAAAAACGCGTCCGCAACGGCGAAATATTTTTGCATGTCGCGATTCGGCACGGCTCCGAGAAACCGCATATGAGGGCGCAATACGTCCGATTTTCCCGATCGCGAGCGGAGTTTTTCTTCATCCGGACCCGTTCCTATTATCGCGAAAAAAATGTCTTTCCTTACGCGGAGAATATCCGTCGCAACGGGAAAAATCATCCGCGAACCTTTCCGAAGAGAGAGATGATGCGCGAAAAGAATTATTTTTTTATCGTCGGGAAGTCCGAGTTTTTTGCGGAGCGATTTTTTGTCGGGCTCTTCTTTGAATCTTTCCGTGTCTATCCAGTTCGGCATCACTTTTGTTTTTTCGGGAGACAGCTTGTAACGGGAGGCATATTCATGAGCAAGATGTCCGGTACCGGTAACGACAAAAGTCACCATGCGATACGTCATGCGTTCAAACCGTTCGCGCAAAAAAGAACGCTTATACTTCCACGGCTCCCCGCAATTCCAATAAAAAACTCTGCCGCCGTAAATTTTTGCAAGGCAAGAAGCGATGAAGGCGGCCAAAAAAGAATAGTGAATGTAACAATCGCGATATCCGCGAGAGCGCGCGTATAAGAGCCAAAATTTCAGTTTGACGGCGCGAAACAAAATGCCGGAAGAACCGATCAATTTGACTTTTGCGCAACCGAAATCATTTTTGGGAAACTCTCCTTTTTCAATCAGAAGAAAAATATCAAGCTCTCTGCTCGCCTCGGCAAGAAGATTTCCAATGTATGAAAAATGGGTGGCGGCGTCTTCTTTATATTCGGGAAGAACATAACAAATTTTGTGTTTCATGCGGATATATATGATTATTTTTTCTCCTCCATTAAAGAAAGAAGTTTCGCGCAGTGATTCGCAATGGAGAACTTTTCCATTCCCTTTCCCGTGTTTTTTTGGAGCGAAGCGCGAAGTTCCGCATCAACGGCGATCGTTTTCATCGCTTCCGCGAGAACATCGGAATCTTGTTTCCTGACGATAATGCCGTTCTCTCCGTTTCGTATCATTTCTTCCGCGCCGGGAAAATCGGAGGTAATAATCGGAAGACCGGAAAGCAGACCCATGACGAGAGAAGATGCGAATTCTTCTTTTTTGGACGGAACAATCATTGCGCCCGCTTCCATAAGCAAACTCGGGATATCTTCGCGTTGCGGCAAAAAAATCACTCTTTCTTGCAATCCGAGATTGTTTGAAAGCGATTCAAGACTGTTCTTTTCCGCACCGTCCCCCACGATAAGCAAGCGTCCGTCGGGAATTTTCGCAAAGGCGCGCAAAAGAACGTCCGTGCCTTTGTCTATGGTGAGTTCGCCGACGCAGATAAAAATAAATTCCGATTCGCCGATGCCGAGATCTTTGCGGATATCGCGCGCGTATCGTTTTCCGTATGCTTCGGGAATAAATCCGTCGGTAAGAATGACAATCTTTTTTTGCATGGCTCCGCGCGCGAGGAGCTTTTCTTTTGCCGATTGGAAAGCGACGATGATTTTATCGGGTAGAAGATAGAAGAATCGGTCAAAAAACGATTCGGATAATCGTATGTTTTCCTCATCGTGGGCAAACGCAAAAATTTTCGGCACATGAGAAAATCGCGCCGTAAGAAGCCCGATTGTTTTTGCTGTCCCGTCGCCCGCGATAACGAGGTCGGGTTTTTCTTGCGACAAAAACAACTTGAGCTTTTTCCATTCGCGCGGATCCCACCAATGACCGAAGCGAAGGCAAGAAAAACTTTCCTTTGAAAAAGAGGAATCGTCATAAAAAGTATCGCCGGGAATTTCCGGGAAAAACGTGACGATTCGCGCGTCAACATTCTGCTGTCTCAAAAAAAGCACATCGTCCAAAAGCGGCTTGTTTGCGCCGCTTCGGACAAATTGTTCAAGAAGAATGATTATTTTCATCGTTGCAATTAAGTATACTCTTTTTCAGTCCGATTTTCCAGAGCGTTTTTACTGTTTTTCCCGCGCTTTTTCGCCTAACGATGTATCTCCTCACACCCTTTAAAAAATCCTTATTTTTACCACTCAAAAAAATACACATATTCGTCATTCTGATGAAAATCAGAATCCACGTTCGTTGTTTATAGCCGTGGGATCCCGTGTCCCGGCACGGGATGACGAATAGGGGTGTGACGTTGAGGAGATACCTAACGATAACTTGCTTTTTTTATTCAAATGTGGTATCATTCTTTCCGGACTTGCAAATTGACAAGATTGTTTACATCACAAAACAGAGAGGTTGCAAATATGACCAACAATCAAGATATTCACGATATTGGAGATCTGCCGACCGTAAGCCTCGGAAGAAACCAACTCTCGGGACACTGCCTTCGGTTTGAAACGGAAGGAGTCACGCAAGCGAGATATACGAGACATGGGGCGATTCGCGTCATGACGGGAGAGCGGACCGGACGTTCGCAAGACGCGCGATATTTCGTAACCGGATCAAAATATGATTCTCACATCAACTGGAATGTAAAATTAAATCAGCCGTTTGAAAGCAAACTTTTTGAGATGGTGTGGCAAGACGCGCTTTCTCATGCAAAACTTGCGCCAAAACCGCTCTTCTTCAACGAGCTCTATGTCGGAGCAAATACGGGACTTTCCCGAAAACTGAAAGTCTACACTCATTATGCGTGGCAAATGATTTTTGCCAAAAACATGTTTATTGAATTGCAAAAGCGCGTAAATTTGGATGGTGCGGAAGAGTGGACGATATTGAACGACCCGTCATTCCTTCTTCATCGCAGTTACAATGTGAAAGAAGGCCGCGGAATATTCATTGATTTTTCCGGCAAGCGCATTCTTCTCGCGGGCATGCATTACGGCGGCGAAATGAAAAAATCTGTATTCACGATGATGAACACGCAATTGCCGCTGGAAAACATGCTGACCATGCACTGTGCGGCAAACGTCGGATCGGCGGGCGACACCACTCTCTTTTTGGCGCTTTCCGGCGGCGGAAAAACAACATTATCCTCGGACGGAGAACGCTTTCTTATCGGAGACGACGAACATATTTGGTGCGATGAAGGCATTTCAAATATGGAAGGCGGATGTTATGCGAAAGGAATCGGCGTTTCGCCTGAAACGGAACCCGACATCTATAAAGCCATTTACGACGGCGCAATCGTTGAAAACGCCGACCTTGACGACGATAATGTTCCGATACTGCACAATCCGCGCATAGAAAATGTTCGCATTTCATATGCCCGGACGCATATCAAAAACATCATGCCGGGGAATCAAGGCGGACATCCGGAAAATATTTTCTTCTTGACGAGAGACGCGTATGGTGTGCTTCCGGCGATTTCAAAATTGTCGCCCGAAGCGGCACTCTTTCATTTCGCGAATGCCTATACGACGGAAGGCGGCGGAACGGTCATGGGACAAGAGAAAGAAACGGTGAAGCATAAATTCAGTTTCGGTTACGGAGCCGCCTTTTTTCCGCTTCATTTCCGCTGTTACACCGATCTGTTGGAAGAGAAAATCAGGAAACATCATCCGAAAATATGGCTGGTCAACACCGGATGGCGAGGCGGAACCGCAGATACGAACGGACGAAGATTCCCGCTCGCGGTCACGAGAAGAATCATTCACGCGGCGTTAAACGGAGAGTTGGACGATGTTCCGACAAGACATTTAGACGAACTCAACTTGGATATTCCCGAACAGGTGCCCGGAATTGACGCCAACGTGCTTGATCCCGAACTCGCGTGGAATGACAAAGGCGAATACGGAAACATCCGGAAAAAACTCATCGGATATTATCTGGAAAACCATGAGAAGAATTTCAAAGATCTTCCCGAGGCGATTCGCGCCGCGGGACCGAAAGCCGACGGTTTGTAAATAAACAATCATAAAAAGCAAACGCCGCCCCGAAACATATCGGGGCGGTTCTTTTGTTCATCCAAAGTTTCCAAGGTCAGACCTTGGACATTTTTTATGGCTATTTTATTATGTTTTTTTGACTATGTTTTTCTA
>JBAYGK010000002.1:0-28339 GCA_041666665.1 Minisyncoccota bacterium | reverse complement strand
GGGGATACTAATCCCTTATACTTATTGCGTCGCCCGTTTCATTCTATTTCTATCATTTTCGGTCAAACCTTGTTTGCGAAGCCGTACTGACTTCGGCGTGATTTCCAAGTACTCATCTTCCGCCATAACTTCAAGCCCGCGTTCAATGTCCAGACGATAGGGTGGCGTAAGCACGATGGCTTCATCGTTTCCGGAAGAGCGCACGTTCGTGAGATTTTTTCCTTTCACGGGATTGACGATCATATCATCGCCTTTGGACGCATTGCCGATTACCATTCCTTCGTACACTTCCGTGCCGGGGTCAATATACAAGGTTCCGCGATCCTGAAAATTCCACAGCGCGTATCCCGCGACTTTTCCGGTAATCATGGAAACCTGGGAACCGACAGAGCGGCGTTTTATTTCTCCCGCCCACGGACGGAAACCGATAACGCGAGAGGCCATTATGCCGAGACCTTTCGTGTCGGTGATAAATTGATTGCGATACCCGAGAAGCCCGCGCGTCGGCCCTTCAAACGTGATGCGGGAAATGCTTTCATGCTGTTTCATCATGGTGATAATCGCGGCGCGATTTCCCATTTTCTCTATGACAACGCCCTGATAGATGGTCGGCACTTCAACGGTTACCTCCTCAAACGGTTCGTTTTTCACGCCGTCAATTTCCTTGATGATTACCTGCGGTTGAGAAACCTGAAATTCATATCCCTCTCGGCGCATGTTTTCCAAAAGAATGGAAATATGAAGTTCTCCGCGGCCGTAGACCCGTATGCTTTCCAACAGAGAAAAATCAATTTTAAGTCCGACGTTCAATTCAAGTTCCCTTTCCAACCTTTCGCGAATCTGGCGGGATGTAACAAACTTTCCTTCTCTCCCCGCAAACGGAGAATTGTTGACTAAAAGATTGATGGAAATAGTCGGCTCGTCCACTTTGATCGCAGGCAAAGGTTCCGTATCGGGAGACATACACACCGTTTCGCCGATATAAATTTCGGGAAGTCCCGCCATAAGCACGATATCGCCCGCCTCCGCCTCCGCGACTTCTTCCCTTCCAACGCCCCTGAATGAAAAAAGCTTGGTAACTTTTCCGCTGTGAATGTGTCCATCGGCATTTTTCGCGTACACGGTGTCGCCGGATTTCATGATTCCTTCATAAATGCGCATGATGGCAAGACGTCCCATGTAATTGTCGTATCCGAGATTGAACGGCTGAGCGCGGAGAGGCAACGACGTGTCGGCGTTTGCGGGCGGGACGACGCGCAAAATGGTGTCCAAAAGAGGAGTGAGGTCGTTTGATTCGTCCGTGAGTTTCATTTTTGCCACGCCGTCTCTCCCGATGGCGTACACGACGGTAAAATCGCACTGCTCGTTCGTCGCGCCAAGCTCCATGAAAAGTTCCAATACGTCCTCCTCGCATTTGTCGGGGTCGGCGGCGGGCTTGTCTATTTTATTGATGACGACAATCGGTTTCAATCCCAATTCCAAAGATTTTTTGAGCACAAAGCGCGTCTGTGGCATCGGACCCTCCTGCGCATCCACCACCAAAAGAACACAATCAATGGACCTCAGCACGCGCTCAACTTCCGAACCGAAATCGGCGTGTCCCGGAGTGTCAACGATATTTATTTTCGTGCCCTTATAGAATGTCGCAGTATTCTTGGAATATATGGTAATGCCGCGCTCTTGTTCAAGAGCGTTTGAGTCCATACTTTCTCCTTCCTGGAACATCCCTGTCTGACGCATGATGGCGTCGGTCAGTTTGGTTTTGCCGTGGTCTACGTGGGCGATGATAGCGATGTTTCGTATCTCCATATAAGTTTAGAAAAAAGTAAAAAGTTAAAAGAAAAAAGTCCGCCATCGGCCGTCCATACTTTTTACTTTTTCCTTTTAACTTTTTACTCAATAAAAAATCCCGTGTTGGGAAATGTAAAAATACAATACCACAAAAGTAATAAAAAAGAAAGCGCACTGATGCAAAAAAAACGGGGCGCGATGTCCCCGTTTTGTGTTTGATTCCGGTTTACTCTTTTTTCCGAGGCAAAAGACGGTGATGTCTTTGCCGGATTTTTTTGTGGTGCGATACCGGCGGACGGCGCAATGTCGTATGCGACATCCGATGTCGGTGGTCGCCATCGTGGATAACAAGCATCCACGCGAGAACCATGCTTTCAAAAAAGACCCTTCTTCCTTGAATAAAACGGAACACTCTTGTCATGTCGTTTGCCTCCTTTTCTAAGAATCGCGTTAAAAGAACAAAATATTTATTTTCCTCTCAATACCGAATGCCGGCGAAAAAGATTTTTTTGACGGAGTAACAATCTTTCCTGTTCTTTACTGTGCCGTTTGTCCGCATTTTCCGCATTATTGAGTTTTTTCAAAAATAAAAGAAAATCGCGAGATCCGTCGTCGCGAGAAAACCATCTGTAGAGTTCAATGCCATGCCACATAAAAGTACTCCTTTTTTGCAATGAGTGAAATTTCAAAAACCCAAACCAAATTATACACCAATACCTATGTTATGTCAAGCGCGATACAAAAAACAGCTCGCGGATTGCGGGCTGTTTTTTTGAATCCGTCTTTTATTGCACTTGAACGGCGGGAGGAGTTCCTTTGGGTTGGTTTTGGATAATCACCGGAAGCGGTTTGTTTGTTTTGTAAATCGCCGGGTCTATCGTTCTTTCAAAGCATGATCTGCCGGCTTCGTGCGCCCAGTTTTCCGCGGGAACACCCATTCCTCCCTTCTCCGCGGGGACGGCATACATTCGGTCGGGCGCGCCGTTATCAATGCTTTTCGCCCCAAATGTGGCGCAGAGTTCAAACGCAAGCTGACCTTTCGCCGCATATTCATATTGCATGCGGGTATCCGGATCGGTAGGCGGAACAAATCCGCTTACGCTATCGGTAAGGTCTGCCAGTGTGTCCGGTAAAACTTCTTTTTGTTGCCAATATGAGATAATTTGATACTGCGTGTTTTGCAGATCGGAAACGCGCTGATCGTCAAAGCGCACCGCCCTTTGATCGGCGGGCGAACCAACCAAGAAAAAACTGAGAACGATGCTTCCCAAAACAATTGCGCCGGTGCCGTAAGCGAGATACTCGGGCAATTTGCTCACCGAGCCGACCGCGCGCTTTTCATCCCAAAGATAATATCCGAAGATGACCGCCGCCACGACAACGACAACGAGCACTTTGAGGAAGAAATTCATGGTGAGCTCTCCGGAAAGAAAATTGTAGACGAGAAGGACAACTTCAATGATAACGGCAATCGCCGCCGCAAAAAGCGTCAGATACACGAGCCATTTCCGCACGCGCAATTCCCTTTTCTCGGGAACGGACTTTATCTCTTTTTCAAGAAGCCAAGCTGAAAGAAGGTAAACGGGAAATACGACGATAAGCGTTGAAGTTCCGACGAGTATTCCGTCAAGTATCGCGCGGTAATAATAATTCAATTTATCCGGAAACCAGAAGTTCACATAATCAAACCAGAGCGACGAGAACATGAACGTGCTCACATACAGCGTTCCGATCATCAAAATATGCAGGAAAACATCCTTGGGAGAAGATTTTAATTTTGAGTCATCCTCTTTTGAAACGATTGATTCATTCATAAAAATAATAATTATTATCGCTATTAAAAATACGGGGACCAGTAAAGTTATCATAAAATTTTTGCAATAAAACGAATGCCCGGATGCGGCAAATCATCAATCATCATTCTTTTGATAACCTCCGTGCGGATGATCGGGTACGGCATCATGGGGATCATTTATTTCATCGGCTTTTCTCAATTGATCCAACGCATCAATGTCTTCTTTTATGGTTGCATGATGTTCCACATCGCCGCGATTCAATGCTTCTTTTGCCGCGGCATGGAGATTCTTATGCATCGCTTCCTGAAGTCTGTCGTCGGCGCCCGGTTTAAAACCGCGTTCCTTATGATTTAATTTTATATGCTTGAGATTTTTTATTGACATGACAAAACAAATTATTATATCTGATAAAACGACGATAGATGCATTATACCATAAAATATTTTACTTTCCTCTTTCGGCGGTAAAAGCTAAAAGTTTTTCACTCACGTCCGGTCGCGGGCGGCTTTCCGCCAAATTTACAGGCAGTATTTCGTACCTCGCGCCGTCTTCCTCTATCGTTATCCTGACGGCAAGTCCTCTTTGCGTTTCTTCCGAAAAATATTGGTCAAAAATAAAATTTCCGAGCGAATAAAAAATCGGTTTGCCGTTATACTTCTCCAATTCCTGAACGGAGTGAGAATGATGCCCGATAACGACATCCGCCCCCGCGTCTATAAGCGCGTACGCCAAAACTTTCTGTCTCGCATTTGACGTGGTGGCGTATTCCTCTCCGAAATGAACGGCGGCGATAAGAAACTCGTTTTCTTTTTTTGCGGAGCGCACGCTTTCCGCAATCGTGCTGGTGGAAAGGCGCGTTAAAGTGTCATCCAGCCCCATAAATATGACCTTTATTCCGTCCCGTTCGTAAAGATAATCGGAATGTTTGCCGATGGTCGCAATGCCGATTTCGTTCAAAGCGGAAACGGTTTCTTCATACCCGATCGCGCCAAAATCGCTTGAATGATTGTTTGCGAGCGTAACCACATTGACTCCCGCGCGTTTTGCCGCCTCCGCCATTTCCTTGCGAACGGAAAATTGATATCCGTAAACGGGCGTTTTAACGTGTTCTTTCGGCAGAGCGCTCTCAAAATTGCCGAAAACGAGATCGGCGCCGGCAAAGATGCCCGAGGTGGATGCGAATGAATAGTTCCAATCATGGTTGCGAATCGCCAAGTCCTCAACGAAACGTCCGAGCATCATATCGCCGACGACGACAACAGTTACGGCTTTTTCAGAAACAACCGGTTTGGCTTGATCCGGTTTTTGAAAATATGCAGGCGCAAAAGCATCGTCAAATTTTACGAAGAAAAAGAAGGCGAGAAAAACGAAAACAGTGATGCTGATAGCGTATTTCATATAATTTACTCACCTTACGCACGACCGCGATAACACAAAGATAAAATCGTTATTTTTTTGAAAAGCATAACTCCTCGTCGTCATTCCCTTGAAAAAGGGAATCCACGGAATAGGCTTTAACGACAACGTGGATCCCCGCTTTCGCGAGGATGACGGATGACGAGTCGGCTTTTCAGAGAAATTGCGTGCGTAAGGTGAGTAATTAATTTTTATGGTTGTAATACATCTTCCGTTCTCCCGTCAACCGAAATTATCACGCTCTCTATCGTTTTAAATTGCAGTAATGTTCTTTCTATTTGCGCGCGAATGCTTGTTACTCGGCACGAACCCCCGACCGCTCTTTCTATCTCATCTGAAAAATCAACGCTTGCCGTTCCGTCTTCAATCGTAAGTTTTTGTATTCTCACACCTTCATTGATGGAGGTGAAAAAACCTTCCTTTTTGTCGGTATCTGTCGGACCCTTCAATAATTCCAAAAGCGCGCTTCGGGCAACCGCCGTCGTTTTCGGAACGTAACGTGTCACGGAAAAAACTTTTGAGCAATCTTCGTTGATTCCATCTTTGGCGTTTCCGAAGTATACCGCAACGGGCGTTGTCGCTTCACCGAAAAGTACCGGTACGCGAAGTTCGTCGGCGTTTTCCGGAAGCCCAGAAGGGTTGTCTTTTTCAAAAATCATTTCCCCTTTTTCTCCTTCTTTTCCGGAAAACAGAATGGTTCCCGAAAACGGAACAAGCTGTTCGGTCATCCAATCGCCTTCCGCCTGCGCGACACCCCGCCCGATCAGTTTTCCGTTTGAGTCAACAACCTTTATGGGAAACGAGGCCTCAAAGTACCATGTACCTTTCGCGGAACCTCTGACGGTAAACGGGCTTTGTATCGTTTCTCCTTTTTTCGGGCTCGTTATTTGAAACAGCGCGCCTTTTGCGGATACCGCCGGTGGTTCCTCCGTTTTTTCTTCGGTTCTCGTTTGTGCGGGAATCGGTATGAGGGCGTTTCCTTTCAATAGACTGAAAAACACGGCGAGAGAGGCGCCAATGACAAAAATCACCGCAACGGCAAATAAATATTGTTTTTTCATATACAGTGATAATACCAGAAAAATCGTAAAAAAACAGCAAGACGCCGTAAAAAACTTTGTCCAAAAAACCGTTGACAATAACCCGCGATTACAGTAATTTAAACTCAGAGCTTGAATTTTTGACATATGTAAACAAAGGAGTCATGCATGAAACAGTATCTCGCCAGCGCGCGAAATATCATCTTAATGCTAATAATCGTTTGGACCGCCATTTTCTTCGTTTCTTTCCACGCGCCAAAACCGCAACCGGCGGCGATAAACAGCCCCGCCATCGCGGAGTATCAGCAATCACAATATGTACGCGAGTTGCTGTCTCCTTCAACTTTTACCGTTCGGGTAAAAGTGTTTGTTTCGGAAAAAAATAAAGCGACACAAAAGGAAGAGGAGTCCTTGTGCGTGCAAGGGGTGGGCACCGCTTATACCGTTAGTGAAAATGGATATTTTTCGTCCAGCAACCATATTTTTGATCCTTCATCAAGACAAACGGAATGCCTTGAAAGTTTGGCAAAAAACAGAAATGTTCCAATTTCCGCGTTAATGGGTGTAAGATTCAAAATTGAATATATCTTTACTGATGCCAACAAAATTTCTTTTCCGGTTGATATTGTAAAAACTTTTCCGGAAATAGATTTGGCGGTACTAAAGCCAAAACAAAAAGAAGCGAGCATCCTTCAACCGCTTCCCCCAAAATGGATACCTGTACAATTTCGCACCGGTTCGCCAAGTATCGTTGATGGAAAAGCGGTATCGGGAAACGGACCGTTTTTTGCCCCCGACGAACCGGTGGCAATGATGGGAACTCCTCTTAATCTTCCTTTTACGCTAACAAAAGGAACTCTTGGAAACAACACGTTCTTTGAATTTGGCGGCATACCCTTTATTCATTTTGTCGCGCCAATCAACTCGGGCAATTCGGGCGGTCCTGTCATATCCCTCTTGGATTTTAAATTCATCGGGATGGCGGCCGCAACAAAATTTGATACCGGAAAATACCCCACATCACAAGCGGGAGCAATCCCCTTTTGGGAAATACAAAAAGCTTTGAAAGAAATTGATATGAAGTAATTTCGTCAATTCCCCGTCCCCAAAAACCGTATCGCCCATTGAGCGATACGGTTTCTTTTTTTATCTATCATTATCGTCGTATACCTATACGTATACCATATACCTATACTCGTTAATCGTCCGTTTCGTCCTTGATCTCCCCTACGATTTCTTCCAGCACATTTTCCATTGTTACGATACCGACCGCCGTTTTATTCATATCTTCATACACCAAATACAGATGATGGCGGCTTTTTTGCATGCTTCGGAACACATCGTCAACCGGTTTGTTTTCGGAAACGCATTTTATCGGGGTGATAAAATCAATAACCGGACGCTCGCGCTCATCGGAATTAAGAGCTTTCATTATCGCATTTACATGCACATATCCGACAATCTTCTCGGCGCTTCCCCCGTCGTGAACGGGAAACCGCGAAAAAGCGGATTGCGCGACAAAATACGCGATTTGTTCCACCGGCACATCGCCGTCCAGCACTTCCACCCGATCAATCGGTGTCATGATATCTCCGACCTTCACGTCGTCAAAGCGAAAAACCTTTTCTATCATTTCCTGTTCGCTTTGATCAATCTCTCCGTGTTCCACTCCGAGACGGCTCATGGCGCGAATTTCTTCTTCGCTGACAACGGACGGTTTATGCACTTTCATCATTGAATTGAACGCGCGGTGAAGTTTGAGCAAAAACCACACGATCGGATAGAACGCCACAAAGAAAAAATAAAGGGGCTTTGCGTAGAGGCGCACTAAAATCGTATTGCGAGAGATGGCAAAGGATTTCGGAAGCATGTCCCCGAAAATAAGGAGACAAAACGTCGTGATACCCGTTGAAATACCCGCCCCGATGGACCCGAACGCCTCCACTCCCCAGAGAGTTGCGCATGCGGCGGCGGAGAATTGGGCGATATTATTGCCGACGAGAATGGTTATGAGCAGGCGCTCCGGACTATCTTTGAGTCTATGCGCCAAATTGGCATTCTTCTTTTTATGATCCTGCATTATCCGTATCTGGCTGTGCCGAATGCTGAAATATGCCGTTTCCGAACTTGAAAAAAAGGCGGAGAAGGCAACGAGAATAAAAAATGTTATATACTGCATATAATGTTATAACTGGTAATACCGCTATAAAAAACGATGAGCAAACCGGGTCGGCGCGCTACTCGCCTTCCGAAACGAGCGTTTCCTCTTCTTCCGTGGAAAACTTGGAAAGATGGAGGGACGCCATATGGTGGATTTTTTTGTAAAATCTCGTCATATAGCGGAGCATGTCGCGTTCCAGTTTAAAGGCTTCCAAACGAAAGGGTATTTCCCCTTCACCGCGAATTCTTTCAAGATAATGGATAATTTCTTCGGTGCGTTTGAATATGAGATTGCGCTCGTCAATGATTTCTTTTTCCGTATTCACTCTCTCTTCTTTGGACATGACTCCTGAAATGATATTGAGCAGGCGCAAAAACTGCTCATGAATAAGTCCGTGCATCTCGGTGATTTTTTGCTGGGTTCCTTCGCTGATTTCTATGTCCCTTGCATCGCGTTCTATTCCGTAATGAGCGAGGCGCTTCACGGTGTCGCCGGCGCGCTCCAACTCATCGGCAAATTGTTCCAATTTATCCAAAATTTCCAATTGCTCTTCCGTTTTATCCGCAAGCCGTATGACCATGATATTTTCATAAATCCGGTCATAAAGAATATCCACGCTGTTGTCTCTTTTGATTATTTTTTCCAGCTCTTCTTCCTTTCCGTGAAGCATGCCGCGCAAAACGTCATCATACATTTCAAGAACGGTCGTTCCCATCCGATGAAGCTCCTGCTTGATTCCGAGAAGCCCGAAATATACTCCCATCGGGCTGTGAATTTCATCTTCCGTGCGCAAGTATTTCGGTATTGACTCTTCTTCTTCTTTGGTTCTTCTGGCGGGAACGATTTTTTCAATAAATGCCGTGAAATACGAAGTGAATGGCAAAAAGGCGAAAGCCGCCAAAACATTGAAAATCGTATGAGCGTTCGCGATCTGCCGAGGCGTGCTTCCTCCGACCCAGCGCACGGCATATACCAATTCCGGAATAAAGAAAATAAAAATGAGAGCGCTTGAAACGGCAAAAATGATAGTGGCGACAACCACTCTCATCGCCAATCCGTTTTTTCCGATGCCGGCAAGAAGCGCCGTACTGCATTTTCCTATATGAACGCCAAGAATGAGAGCGATACCGGCGGGAAGCGTTACCAATCCGTTCATCGCGAGCGCTATCACGATAGCCACCGTTCCGGCGCTTGATTGAATAAGACCGGCGAAAAAGAACCCTACGAGCATACCGAGGAATGGATTCTCCATATTCATCATCACGTTGCGGAAGGGCTCAAAAGTGCGGAGCGGAATCATAGAGCCTTTCATGAGCGAAAGTCCGAAAAAAATAAGCGCGAGTCCGAATACGACATTCCCGACGGCATACCATTTTTTGTTGTTTTTGTTGAGAAACAGCAAAAGAAATCCGAATACGAGAAAATACGGAATAAATGCGTCAACGTTAAAAGCGAGCAATTGGAGAGTTACGGTTGATCCGATGTTTGTTCCGAAAATAACCGGAACGGAACGCGCAAAAGAAAGGATACTTGTTCCGACAAGATTAACGAGAAGCACCGTCGTAATGGAAGAAGACCCGACGAGCGCGGTAACGGCGGCACCGGTCGCCATTCCGGAAAGTTTCTTTTCCGTTGCGGTTTCCAACAATTTTTTGACGCGATTGCCCGCGATACGGTCAAGAGAACTTTCCATCTTTGACATTCCGTAAAGAAAAATGGATAACCCCGCAAGAAGCGCGATAACCATTCCGAGAATGTCTATTTCCTGAAAACCGCTCGCGGCGCGAACGATATAAAAAAGAATCGCCGCTATGATAACGACGGAAAAAGTTCTTTTTATCCTCTGAAATATGCGGAGGATCATTTTAATTCCCGAATACTTCAAAAAAAGATTATCGGTATCCGGACGGGAAGATTGTTCCATACGTATAATAATAAACGGAACGGTGGTAAAAATCAAATAATAAAGGGTGCAAAAAAAACCCGTAAAATCAATTTTCGCAAAAAAGAAGAAACGGCGCCGCAAATGGGGCGCCGTTTTTCAAAACTTATGATTCCGGTTCGGGAACAATCGCATATCGTACGCCGACGACATATCCATAATCATCCGTTACCAAAAATTTGATAACTTTTAGGCTGTTGCCGTAATTATCCGTAACGACTCTTACCCATGTTTCCATTATCATATCCATTCCTTCTTCGTTTGGCATTTTATCCTCCTCAATATTTTTTGTTTCTATCTGTTTTTGACAATACCATATTATTATCAAAAATGCAAATTTAATTCATGGTAAATCGCTCACACACCGTAGAATAGTCTTGTTTTTCGTCGCCGGAGTGGGGTTATACCCCAGTCCGAAACGTTTGAGATAACAAAGAACTCTTGAATATTTGAGATAAAATGTGAAATTTTAAACGTTTCGGTTCGGGGTATCCCGCTCGCAAGCGGGACCCCGCACGTTGCGGTGGCAACCCCGAACCGACAACGAGGTGAGCAGTTACCTATCACAATTTTTGACATTAAAGTTTGTTTGTGATATAATGTATGTACAAAAAATCATTTATTTTATGCTTAAAAACATCAAAGCCGATTTAAACGCCGTACTCGCAAACGACCCCGCGGCGGGAAGCAAACTGGAAGCAATCATCTGCTATCCCGGTTTTCATGCGCTGGTTATTCATCGCCTTTCGCATCGGCTCCACAAAAACGGCTGGCGTCTTTTGGCTCGCATTTTGTCGCAAATCGCGCGGCATTGGACCGGCGTGGAAATTCATCCGGGCGCAACCATCGGAAAAGGAGTTTTTATTGATCACGGCATGGGCGTTGTCATAGGAGAAACCGCCGAAATCGGAGATAATGTCATTCTTTATCACGGAAGCACGCTCGGCGGCACGGGAAAACATAAAGGAAAACGCCATCCCACGGTAAAAGACGGCGTTCTGATCGGTGCGCATTCCCTCATCTTGGGTCCGATTACTCTCAACGAAAATGTGAAAGTCGGCGCCGGTGCGGTCGTTATAAAAGATGTGCCGCGCGACACGACGGTCGTCGGCGTTCCCACCACCCAGCGATTTTTCCATCACGAAAAAAGCGAAAACGACGGCAAATAGCATCTCTTATTTTTGATCGTCAAGAAAATCCTTTGCCCATTTCTCCTCTTGTTTCTTTATGTCTTTCGGCAAATAACTTTCGGCGGCTGAATTCCCGACATTCGGTCTTACGATGTACAGTCTTCTGTTTTTGTTGTCATAATACACGTCGTCTTCACTGCCGTCATACAGATTTGTCTTCGGCCCCGTAATAACAACCGGCTCAAAACCGAGAATTTCGGAAATTTCAGATGCCAATAAATCAATTGATCGGATGTGTTTTTCCCGGAATTCCTTGTTGCTTTGATTTTTGTTCCACGGCTCATCTTCTTCCGTTGCGTAATTGCCTCCAAAAATCACCGCATCAATCGTCCCGGGAATGCATCGGTCTTTCAAGGCGGCAATTTGCTGTCCAATATCTTTTGCGAATCTGTCGGAATGCGGATGTATCGGCAAAAATTTACTCGGCAAAAAATAACCGGGATCTTGATGACTGAGAAATGAAATATTTTTCCCCGTTTCCTTGTCCGTTCCGGAAATCGCCACTCCCGTGCAGTTCCTGAAAGCTTTTGATATCTTATCCTTATCATCTATCGGAGAAATAACATATGACAAGTCTTCGGCATTTTTAAAATTCTTTTTGACCAAATCCTTATGACCGCCCCAATAATTCACGTTCTGAATCGCATCATCGCCATCCGGCCGATATATTTTCCCGACAAGACCCGGATCATCATCAAAATCCCCGATTGTCCCGATACAGGCAATGATCGGTCGCACTCCTTTATTCAAATGCTCCGACTTCAAAGCGTTCGCGGAATTCTCGGCGGATTCCGCTTTTTTCTCGTCTTTTTTTGCAAAAGAAAAAAAATTCTCAAACATATGCCAATAGTATACCAGCTTGGCAAACATATGAAAACATAAAAAGACCCGAACGATTGCCGTTCGGGTCTTTGTTTTTACCTCAAAGTTTATCCGGATAATCGGAAACGATTCCGTCAACTCCGTACGCTTTCATTCTTGCGATATCTTCCTCGCGGTTCACCGTCCACACGATTGATTTCATTTTTTGCGCATGAACCTTGCCGACGAATTCCTCCGTTACGGTTGCAAAATTGGCATCAATGGAATTTGTGCTCGCTTCCCTTCCCGTTTGAAGCAATTCCGGCGATGGATTGCCGATAATGCCGGTGTGTATGTCGGGCATCAATTCTTTAAAAACGCGAAGTTCGTTCGGTATTGCTGAAATGACCGCAAATTTTTCCCTCGTCCACTGTTTTTCGCCAATGTATCGGCGTATGGTTTCCGCAAGCGGTTTAGCCGTTCCCTCGTCTTTTATTTCAATATTGACCTTCGCCATTTTATCCACGGAGTCCAACGCTTCTTCCAGCGTGGGAATTTTTTCGCCCTTGCCGGCATTCAGTTTTTTCAATTCCGCAAGCGTTTTCTCGCGAACGAATCCCTCTCCGTCGGTCGTCGCATCAACGCGATCGTCATGAATGACAACGAGCTCGCCACTTTTGCAAAAACGAACGTCCAATTCAATCTCATCAACCCCGAAAGCGACGGCTTTTCGGAAAGACCGAATCGTGTTTTCCGGCTCATACCCCGCCGCTCCGCGATGTCCTATTTTAAGCATGTTTTTTTGATTTATTTTTAATGAAACATCCGACGCAAGACCACCATCGGGCAGAAAAACGTTTTTCGGATAAGAATATGAGCTTTTCGCGCCGGCCGATGCAGAAAGCGCGGATGCGTCGGAATTGACGGGGATTCCATTCGCAAAAACAAACGCAAGAAAAATAATAACCGCAACGCAATAATGCCATTTTTGAATATTCAAAATACCACTCCTCCTCAAAAGAAGAAATCCGCCTTCAGCGTACCACAAGCCGTTCTTTCTTTCAACCGGATGAAAAAACTTTATTGATACTGTATATATACCGGCCGGGGCGTGAGGGTGAGCAATTCCTCCGGGGTCATCAGTTTTGTGCCGGGATCAAAAACATCGTTTTTGTAAAACAGTTTGAATCCGGTGAACTGAACGGGCTCGCTGTAAATAAATTGCCGGTACGTGTTTTTTTTCTTCGCCGCACCTCCCCATCCGTCCATGTGCATCACAATCTGCACTTCGGGAAGCGGTTTGATTTTTTTGTAATTGGTAACCATTTTTTGCGTATAACGGTGCACCACGAGCACTTTCGGGGGAAGATCGTTTTCCCGAACCAGTTTCGCCAAATATTCCGCCGCATAATTTATATCGGCGGCGTCAAACGTGCCGACAACCGTTCCCGGCCTCGCCCCCGTTTTCATGGAAAACTCCGGGTCAATTCCCAAATGCACATTCGGCATTTTCAGATATTTTTCAATATAGGGAAGCTCTTTTTGCAACGTGCTCAAACCGACCTGAAGATCCAAAAACACGATGGCGTTTCTTTTTTTGGCGATGCGGAGCACTTTGTCTATCTGTTCATCCGGCATGCGAAGCAGATACTTCCCTTCTTTCCCGGGAGAACTTTGCGCCGTGGCGGCGATGTAGTGGAGCGCGGGAATGGGAGGAGTTTTCGGATCCGCCTTCCTCCATTTCGCCATCTCAACATCAAGACGCGCCAGCATTTCATCCTCGGGATATTCTCCAAGAACCCCCATTCCTTTGGAATACAAATTTCCGTAGTACGCGATAATGCGATTGAACGGGAGAATCGCGCCGGCGTTCGGATACGTCGTTTTGACCGGCCAAAGAGAGCTGGTGGTTGTGGCGGCGAAAGCGAAAGTGGACGTGGCGGTGGAAGTGGCAACGCTCAAGATGGCATTGTTGGCCAATGTTTTCATTTTTTGGTCGTAGGCGACGATATCAAGCACGGGCTTCGGCGGAACCGTTTCTTTTTTTTCATAGGTTACGGGAATCAGACTTTCCAGATAACGGGTACTGACGAAAAATGAAGCGGAAAAAAATACCGCGCCGATGATAAGCCAAAAGAACGCGCGCGATGACGTATTTTTTTCGCGGGAATTATTTTCTGTTTCCATTGATTACAGTATAACAAAAAATTCGCAAAAGGAGAAAATTTTTGCGTCAAACGCCGAGAAGGGTGTATAATTGAAGAAAACAACCATGGAAACAAAATTTAAAAATGAAGAAAAAAAAATACCGGACGCGAAGTATGAAATTGAATTTCTTCAAACAATAGAGGAAGAAGTAAATGCGGCGATAGAAAAAACGCCAGAGAACAAGCGCGAGGAAATCCGACAAAAAACAGAAGAGGCTCTTTGCGCTCTTTCTCTTGACCTGCCACGCGCGAAATCCGCGATACTCAAGCTTAAACTCATCCAATATTTCCAAAACGACAACGAAATAGACGCGGGATTATTGCGTGAAGCAATCTTTGAAACACCGAATTTTCTGAAAGGTTCTCTCAAAAATCTTATTGAAACTTATCGGACAAGAACGTTCAAACAAACCCGCGAAAAAATGAGGAGGCGTATTGAAATGAATGATAAAGAAACATTTAATCCCCACATTGTGGAATTTGAAACGGATTCCGGAAATTATTATCTTGCCAGACTCCTCAACCAGCCCCATCTCACGGAAGAAGGGAAAGAAATGAACCACTGCATTGGCGCACCATCCAGCGCTTCCTCATATATTTACCGGATGAAGGCGGGAGATATTGATACCTTTTCATTCCGCAAAAAGGATGGGGACTTCCCTGTCGTAACCATTGAGTACGATAGAAATAAAGATGCCATTACTCAAATTAAAAAAAACTTTGAAACGAAACTTTCACCCTCTGATCCGTTCTTTAACGATCTTGTTGAAGCGTTGAAAAAAATGGAGGAAACGGTTGATGACGATGGAAATAAACGAATTATAAAATCCGTTTTGGAAACGTCGGAATATATCGGCGTTTCTCCGAATCATATCTGCACGGAACGGGGAGAAATACCGTACGCCGATTACGATCCCGAAAAAGATGCTTTGGTCCTTTCCGGAGAGATTGAAGCGACGAGCGCCACGACGAAAGAAGAACTTGATTTGATTTCAAAAATTCCTTCCGCAACAACCGACCTTACAAAACTTCGCCCCGAGTTAAAACATTCCTTAACGGAATGGCGGGGAAATATTATTGACGTTTCGGCGAATCAGACATATTCAAACCTTGAAACGGTAAATGGTTTTATGGAAGTAAAAAACGCCAAAACTTTTGAAGCGCCTCGGCTGGCATTCGTCGGTGAAAGTTTGATCGCCGGCGAAACGATTGATTTTAATCTTCCTTGTCTGCAATCGGTAGGTGGAATATTGAACGCTTATCGCGCTCGTACTTTCAAAGCGCCGCTTCTTCAAATGGTGGACGGTCCCATAGCGGTTGGAAACGCCGATATTTTTGAAGCGCCCGCGCTTAAAAAAGTGAAATATATCGGGCTTTCCTCTCGTATTTCCGATAAAAACATCAATATTTCAAAAGAAATGCGGGAAAAAATACTGCGATAGCAAAAAGGAGTTTTTGCAAAAAAACAACGATTTGTCCCATTTTTATTTCTCCACACGGGCAAGGCTTCCTTTCGCCGTCCTTTCTGCTACAATGAAACATATGGAAAAATTAGAAACATCTTTTGAGAACGTTTTCTTGAAAAACGCTCCTTATCAATTGCCGAAAAGCGTAAAAGAATGGCTGGTGAAATGGGCGCCGTTGCTCGTCGTTTTTTCGGTCTTATTATCGGTTTTTTCAATTCTGTCCGCTCTTACCGCCGGTTCGTATTACGCGCGGTTGGGCGTGTATATCGGCGTCGGTTTCGGCTTCAAATACTACCTCGGTCTTGCCGTTTTCGCCCTTCAAACGATACTTATGGCGGCCGCTTATCCCGGTTTAAAAAGTCATCACAAAGCGGGATGGAAAATGCTTTTTTATTCCGGACTCGTATCATTGGCCTATGCGGTTGTTTCATCTTTCAATCTCGGCGGATTCTTTTGGTCGCTCATCGGATCGGCTATCGGATTTTACATTTTATTCCAAGTCAAAAGCTACTATACCGATGCCGGAACAGCCGGCGAACTGGCAAAAAAAGTGGAAGAAAAGATTCAAGAAGTCGCGAAAAAGATATAAATTAAAAAAATATTTCACAAAAAACATCGCCCGCAAACGGACGGTGTTTTTTGTTTTTGGCTTTTTGATCCAAGCAAAGGTATAATGAAACATATGAGCCTGAAAAAAAATTACCGAAGCGTTTTCATCTTCGCTCTGCTTGTCGGAATCTCTTTTATGACCGAAGCGAACGCGGAGAGCGCGGTTGCCGGCGGCGCGGCGCAAGAACCGAAACCGGAAAAAGCGATTAAAATACTTATTGTGCCCGGACATGACGGTATATCCTCGGGCGCTTCTTTTCATGGAGTCAGGGAAGCGGATTTGAATATGGAAATGAGCAAAGAACTTTTTGACCTGTTCCGCGACGATAAAAAATTTGACGTCATGCTCGCCCGCAACGGAATTTTTTTCACCAATGTCTTTCAAAACTATTTTACCGAAAAGAAAGCGGACATTTTGGAATTTATCCGCGCGCATGAAGAAGCGATGGATAATTTTATTCAGCGGGGGCTGGTGGAAGTTCATCAAAGCGTTCCGCACAATCGCGCCCCGGATGACACCAGACTGAAACTTTTCGGAATCAACAAATGGGTGAATGAAAACGGCATTGATCTGGTCATTCACGTTCATTTCAACGAATATAGGAACGGGACAGCAACCAAAACGGGGAAATATTCCGGTTTCGTCATTTACGTGCCCGAAAAACAATATCCGAACGCAACGGCGACCATGCCGATCGCCCAATCGGTGTACGACCGGCTTACTCTGTTTTTTGCGCAAAGCGACATGCCGGAAGAATCCGCCGGAGTGGTGGAAGATCAGGAACTCATCGCCGTCGGCGCGAGCAAAAGTCTGGATACTGCGGCGGCAATGCTCATTGAATACGGCTATCTGTACGAACCGCAGTTTATTGATGAAAAGATACGCCCGCTTGCTTTTAAAAAACTTGCCGCGCAAACCTATCTCGGCATACAAAAATATTTCAATAAAGAATATTCCGAACCGGACAAAAGCGCCGGATTCCCCTATCAATGGAAGCGCAACGTGTCTCTTAAAATGAAAAATGACAAAGATGTCTTCGCCCTGCAAATCGCTCTCACAGAGGAGAATCTCTATCCTCCGAAAAACAAAAGCAAAAATGATTGCCCCGCGTCCGGCTATTTCGGCAACTGCACGCTTCTCGCGGTCAAGCAATTTCAAAAAAAATACAATATTCCGCAAACCGGTTTTGTCGGAAAACTGACGCGCAAAAAACTCAACGCGCTTTATGGCGGAATAAATGATGCGTAAATATCATTGACTGAACTTCCATCCGATCCAAATTCCGACGATACCGCCGATGCCGGAAAAAAGAATTCCCGACACGGAAAATTCGCTTCCGCCCCACAGAAGCGGAAGATACCCGCCGATAACCATTCCGACGGACATAAAAATCCAAACAAGTTTCTTTGATTCCATATGATTGTTTTCTCCCTAGGTCTGACCTAGGTGTTTTATCTCAAAATCAGTGTGCTCCGAATTTGGTCAAATTGTTGAATAAGCGACGATTTGTTGAATTCTTTTACCATGCCCGGGGCGTAATTTTCAAAAACCATATAATGGATGAAATACCGTATCGCGACGCAGGGATTCGTTTCGGGAAAAGCGTACACCGTTTCTTCGTATCTGTTCCCGGCGCCGGCATCAGTGGAAGACGCGACCGAATACGCCGTTCCGTTTTCCGTTCTCTCCTCCATGCGCGAATCGTACAGGAAAAGATTTGCGGCGCACTTGTCCGTTTCGGGCAAGCTCTCCACACTTATATAGCTGTCTTCCGAAAGATTCGTGCCGCGGGAAAAAGCTTGCGGAATAAGAAACTTTATTCCCGAAATGGTTTTGTCCGGTTCCATCTCGTACTTATACGACGGAACAACGGCATAATCGGGAGGAAGACGAAGGGAGAATTTTCCGCTCGGCTCAGTGTATATTTGCGAGAGTCCGGATCCTGCCGGTTCGGGGGCGATTTTTACGCATCCGATATAATTTTCCTTTGCCGCGCCGGAGTCCGCCGGCGGGCGGACGGAGGAGGGTTCCGCGCCGTTTTCCAAAATCATTGCGCCGTTTCCCTTCCCCCAAAAGACAAAGGACTCGTCCGTGTTGGCATATCTCGTGCCGTCCGCGGAAATGGTTTGCGGAAGCGCAAGCAATCTTCCGTCATCAAATTTCAATCGTACGCTTCCGGTCGGAACGGGCGGTTCGCCGGGTTTTACCGGAACAGGCGTTCCTTTATAATATTCCGCTTGGATGGTTTTTTCTCCGTTGCAGACATAGAATACGGAAGCAACCGGTTTTTCCGGAACGGCTTTGTTTTGGGTCTGAAGGCGGATTGCCAGATACCATCCGCCGAAACAAACGACAAGTAAACCGATAAAAATCGCGATAAATTTTTTCATACACGTGTTTGATTATTTGATATTATGACCCCGACCTGCCTACACTTTTCATCTGCATTTTACAGCGTCGTGCCCCTTCCCCTCTTCAGAGGGGAAGGATGGGATGGGGTGCAACAACGAACAAAGCTCAAAATTAACAACATTCCTTTATCTGCCGCTGTTTTTGGTATTTATTAAAATAATCATATTTTTGTGCCTATTTTCAGGTTTATTTCCTGCGAACCCCACCTCAATCCTCCCCTTTGAAAAGGTGAGGAGGTCGACGAAAAAAGTGCAGGCAGGTCAGATTATGACCCGGTTATCCAATCTTTCATTTTTTCAAAAAAATTCATATGTTTCCATCTTGCGGTGCGGGATATCTTTTTCTTTAGCTTTGCCAGTTCTTTTGCACTTGCCGCAAACTCTTTTTCTTTTTTTTCATACTCCTTGGCTTTTTGCTTCCAGTGGTCTGGATCATAGAATGATGCCAGTTGTCTTGAAACATTTGCGGCCTTGCGCCAACTCACGGCTTTTTCGTAACACGACACCGCCGTAAAATAAAGTTCCGGTTTTTCAGAGTACGTATACGCATCTCCGGCTTTTTCCCAAAGTTGTCTGTCTTCCCAGATTTTTGCCGCATCTTCATAATGTTCGGCAATCATTACAAATTTCTCCGGACGATTCTCTTTCGGGATTGATTCTATTTCTCTTTCCGCTTCTTCCGCCAACCGAATGTGCAAAAGTCGCGCTTTTTTCTTTTCGCCGAGCGCCTCGCTCCAACCGGCCGCACTGTAATACCCGCCCTTGCTTTCAATACTTTCAATAACCATTTTTTGATGGTCCCACCATTCTTCGGGCGACGCGAATTCGGAACGAACTTTCGGATATCTTTCGCACTCTTTTTTCCACGCTTCCTCCATGGCTTGCGGATTTTGTCTCCGGCTGATTCCCCCTTCCTTCAAATCTTTTTCTTCAGCTTTTGCGTATAATCGCTCGGTCAGTTCCGCATCACCGAGTTTTTTACTCACGTAAACCGCTCGGTAAAAATGTCCGGCTTTCTCGCACGCGTCAATATTCTTTTTTTGCATGTTCTTTTCTTTCTCCCTCCATGCTTCTCTCTCGTCTTCCGACAAATACGGATATGTCATAACATCTTCGCAAATGATTTCGGCCATATCGTAATCTTCCGCTTTTTCATAGCAATAAAGCGCTTTTTGGATTTTGTCGCCCTCCGTCGGAGATACGTTATAGTGATTTCCTTCCAAAAACATGCCACGATACGCGCTTCCCGCTTTTTCGTAAAGCTTTTTTACTTCTTCATCGCGGGAAATTCTTGCGGCGGCATAATAAGCATTCGCTGAAACGCTCTTGTTAAAATGTTTCGCCATCCGAAGATACGCTTCTCTCGCATTGTTGAAATCGTTCGCTCTTTCATATAATGCGCCAACGTCAAAATCATCTTTGCAATTATCCTTGGTTTTGGCGGCTTCCAAGTAAAACAATCTTGCATCGGCGTAGTTTCCCATTTTGCCGCATAGAACCGCCACGGCATAATAATTTCCTCTCCTTCTGCACTCATCTATGCGCCCGAACAAATAACTTTTGTAATTTTCCGCCGATTGAGAAACGTTTTTTATTCCGTATTTTTCGCAAAATTCATCCCATGTTTCGTTTGAGAAAGAAGCTTCCACCGTTGGCTCCATGGCGATATCGCGCATGGCGTTTGGCGACAAATGTTTCTCTTCTGAAACTTCTTCCTTCCGCGTTTGAATCGGTTTCAGACCTTCGTTTTCCGGAAATATTCTGCCACCGCAATGCAACATCTCTCCCTGCTCGGAAAGCTTGTCCCCTCTTTTTTCAACAAAAACGATTTTCGCCGATCCGTCGTCTTTAACGGATAACTGCGGTTCTTTGACGGTGCTGTAAACATGTTTGTATTGAAAATTCGGGTTGGTCGCATCGGTGGTATCTTCGTCCACAACTTCAAAGTTATTCCAATTTTTCTGCCAGCGCATTTTTATGTAGTGCGCTTCTTTGGACAGAAGTCCCGCGCCGTACACTCTGATCTCTTTCCCCTTAACGAGGTCCTTTTTTTGTTCCAGAACGGCAAGGGTTTCCTCAAAGATAAGCGGCATGCCGGAACTCATTCTTTCGGCGTCAACATCCGTCAAAAGATACGCGGGTGCGTCGGAAGTGTGCCTGTGCAATAAAGAAATATCAATATCGTTCGGATTGGCGAGCGATTTGGCTTTTTCTTCCATGCCGACGATTTTATCGCCGACCACCAGCACGAAAGGAACGTGTCCTTCGGGTATATCTTGCGTGGCCAGCTCGGGCAATTTTTTGAGAAGCGGAGCAAAAAGACGGATAAACTCATCTTCCGAAAGACCGGAACGTTCCCCGTATTTTTTATGGAGATACGCGTCTATCTGAAGATAAAATTCCTTTTCGCGGTTTTCATAATTTTCATAGATTTGCTTCTGCCGCTGTTCTTCCATATACCCGGCGACGAGAGCCTCGGCTTTGGCTTTGTCTTCGTCCGTTTCCGTTTTATATTCCGGCATTTTGGCAAGCATGTCTTTTGCGCGCGCAAAACTTTTGTCGGAATATTCATAAACGCGGAACGGCGTGATTCCGGTTGCCCCCACCGTCCCCGGCATTACGGAGTGTATCAAATCAATTTCTCCCGATTGAGTGAGGGTAACTTGGTCGTCGTCTCTCTCGGAAATTTCATGCATGACGGGATTTCCGAGCGGGTCTTTTCCGGAAACAATGTGTTTCCCCGTGGTGCGGCTTCTAGTCAGCATCTCTTTGCCGCGGAAAAGCGATTCCCCCGTCCTTCTCCGATTTGCAACGTCAATATATGCAAGCTCAACGGCTTTCGGAAACACAAGACCGGTTAAAGACAAATCGGCGATTTCATGCAGGAGATTGACTTTCGGCATGATATCCTCCGCTTTCTTTTTTCCGGTGAGCAAGAATCGCGCTCTTTCAAAAAAGCTTTCTTCCTCTTTTTTCTCCGTCATTTTTGACTTCAACCCCTCTTTTTTTTGATTGAATTCCCGAATCGCATTTTCATAAGCGAGCGGGAGATTGCCCTTGTACTCCGCTTTCAGATTTTCCGCCGCGATTTCCAGCTGTTCAACCAAATCTTTTCCTTCCGTGCCGGGGATAAATTCTTTTCCGATAAAAGCCCATCGGTTCCTCGGTTTTTCCTCGGTGAAAAAAGCGTTTTGATTGCCGCGAAGCCGGACGATATTGTTATCCAACACGTTGAAATCTTTTTTGCCGTCGGCGGTGAGATTTTCCAGCGTAACGGGTTGTCCGTTCTCTCCTTTGTCCGTCATGAGAACCATCATGAGATTGTCTTTTTTCGCTCTCTCAATTTCTTCCACCGGCGGAAAAGGAGGCATATCGCCCCGATTAACAGATGCGCCGATATCTTCCGGCATGATGATGTTTTCCCTTCCCAAGAGCAATGCCGCCTCTTCCATGCGGAAACGGAACATTTTTTCTTTCGCTTCTTTGTGCTTTTCTTCTTCTTCAGAATCTCCGCGTTCTTTTTTCAGACTCTCGTATTGTTGAATCGCCCGCAGAAAGCCGTGAAAATTATTTTCTGAAAAACACCGCCTCACTTCCTTTTCAAGTTCCCGCAAAGAGGGACCGGAAACGGTTTGGAGCGCGTTTTTTATTCGCGTTATTTCGTCCGCGATATCATCCGAAATCTTTTTCGTCGGCGTTTCGTTTTGCTTCTCCTCCCCGTTTCCGCTTTTTTCTTTGTCGGCGCGTTCCGCACCAAAAAGACCGCTTATTTTTTCTTCCAATGTTGTTTTGTTTTTTTCTCGTGTTTCCATATGCTATGCTTTTTTATCATTATATTGTGAACGAAAGCGCAAAAACGGACAATTGTATAAAATCAAAAATTATTTTTATCGCACTCTTCCTTCAAGCGTTCATCCAACCCCTCGGGATTTTTGCGATAATGCATTTCCACAATGGTCGCTCCTTCGTGCGCGGGCAGATATTCTTTGCCGTGTTGCGACATGAGAAATCTTTCGTGGAGTTCGTGAAGCAATATGATCTTTCTTTCATGCGGATCAAGCACCTCCTCAATCCACACTTCATTTTTCGGAACAAAATGATAGACAAAACCATGCCCGCCAAAACCGTATTCCAGACCGTATATTCCGCGCACGATTTCTCCGTCCACGAGCCACACATCAAGGTTCTCATTGCTGTATTTTTCAAGTTTGCGCTTATGAATTTTCAGAAGCGCTTCTTTTCGTTCTTCCCGCGACGTAAGAATTTTTTGAATCCTGCTTTTTCTTCGGCGGTCTTTTTCTTCAACCGCATCCGCTTTTTTTGACGATTCTTCAAGTGTCATTCCTTCTTCCACGCCCTTTTCCTCAACATCTATATTTTCCAAAAAATATTTCCATTCATCTTCGTTCGTGTCTTTTTCTATCCATATTTCGTTTTGCGGAATCATTTTATGCCAGGCATGATACCCGCTTTCAACAAAATCATCGTTTAAATCGCGCCGAACCATCCCCCCGTCAACCAGCCAAACCTCGCGAGCGCCGTGGTCGCAGATTTTTTTTATATAAATATGATTGTGCTTTTTCATGGGGTCATTATATCATAAATACGAATGAAGATATCAATATACAAAATAAATATACCAATATACGTCCGCCAGCCGGCGGAGGGTACCAATATACTAATGACAACAAATACGGACGATTACGTTATCCGTCGTATTCGTTGCCATTCGTATCATTCGTATGCATTCGTATATTGGTATCTTTTATTTGTATCTTTGCAAGAGAAAGGTATAATGATGTCATGTCCAAAGCCAACCAAATAATAATAGAAAAAGATATTACGGAAGACATTATTCGCGAAATCGGAAAAATGGAACGCGATAATTTCCATGAGGTTTTTCATATTTGCCATGAGGAAATGCGGGACACGCTCATTCAACCGAGCGCCATTAATGTCATCGCGTACGACGAAGAAGAACATATTGCCGGGTATCTTTTGGCGGTGGATTTTTCCGAAGAATTTGAAGATTTGCGGGGCGATGCCGACCCCTTGATTGAAGATATTCCCGAAGCGCTCTATTTGCATTCCATCGTGGTTCGCCACGATATGCGCGGAAAAGGACTTTTCGGCAAACTGATAAAAACGTTTCGGGCATATTGCCCGGATAAAATCGTCGCTCTGCACGCAAATGCGAATAACGCGAGCAGTGCCGGATTTCAAAAATACGGCGCGCGATTCGTAAGAAGAGTTGAAAACTGGTACAAAACGGGAGAACCGTATGATTACCTCATCTTTGAGAAAAAAGAAAAAAGTTAAAAGAAAAAAGAACGCAAACGCGGTCGTACTTTTTACTTTTTTCTTTTAACTTTTTCCTGAAAATCGTTCCCCCCCACCATATCTAAAGTTTTTATTTAATTTCGCTAAAAAAGCATTACTAACCCTTAACTTTTAAATCCATTGAAACCATTAAACTTTTTGTTCGTTTCCTATGTCGGCCTTCACATTGATCTTGCGTGGATGGTGCACAAAGAAGGTCATGAAGTAAAATATTATATTGACGACAAAGAAGAGCGGGCGCTCGGAAACGGGTTCGTTCCAAAAACCAACAATTGGCGCGCCGAAGTTGATTGGGCGGATGTCATCGTGTTTGACGATGTTTTGGGACACGGCACGCTTGCGGCGGAAATGCGGAAAAAAGGCAAGGCGGTCGTGGGGGGCACGCCGTACACCGATATGCTGGAAGATGACCGCGGTTTCGGGCAAAGCGAACTCAAGGCCGCCGGCGTGAACATCCTGCCGTACCAAAATTTCACCGATTTTGACGAGGGAATCAAATATGTGGAGGAACATCCGGGAGCATACGTCATCAAACCGTGCGGAGAAGCGGCGAACACCAAACATTTGCTCTTTGTCGGCATGGAAGACGACGGTTCCGACGTTATCGGACTTCTGCAAACCTATAAAAAAATATGGTCCGACACCATCAAGGTCTTTCAACTGCAAAAAAAAGTGACGGGAGTGGAAGTTGCGGTCGGCGCTTTCTTCAACGGCAACCGTTTTCTTGAACCCATCAACATCAACTTTGAACATAAAAAGCTGTTTCCCGGAAACGTCGGACCATCCACGGGAGAAATGGGGACGAGCATGCTGTGGAGCAAATCAAACAAGCTCTTCAACAGCACGTTGAAAAAAATGGAAGGAAAATTGCGCGATGAAAAATTCGTCGGGTATATTGACGTCAACACCATCGTTAACGGATACGGCATTTATCCTCTTGAATTTACGTCACGCTTCGGATATCCGACCATACAAATACAAGCTGACGGGATAACCACGCCGATAGGACAATTCTTGTACAATCTCGCAACCGGCGTAGACGAAGATTTCAAGGCAAAAAAAGGGTTTTCCGTCGGCATACGCGTTGTTGTTCCGCCCTTCCCTTTTGAAGACCGAAAAACATACGAGATGTTTTCGGAAGACGCGGCTATTGTTTTCAAAAAGAAAGACCAGTTGGACGGCATTCATATTGAGGGGGCGCACATCATCAATGGCGTATGGTCAATCACCGGCGTGGACGGATGCGTTCTTATTGTGGTCGGACAGGGCGCGACCATGAAACAGGCGCAATCCCAAGCCTATCGTCGTGTGCAAAATGTCCTCATACCCAACATGTATTACCGAAGCGACATCGGCGACAGCTGGTCCGAAGACAGCGACCGCCTGCTTGGGTGGGGATATTTGTCGGAGGCGTAACGGAGTATATGGGATTAGTATATGCTAAGCATATAAATGCTTCACTCGGAAAAAATGTGAGAAATCTCTCATTTTCTCCCTCGTTTGCATTTATAAGGGAAAGAGACGAACGACGGCGTACCTCCTCCCCTTTTTAAAGGGGAGGTCGGGGTGGGGTTTGCCGTCCGTATTCGTATTTATTCGTATCATTCGTAAAAATTCGTATATTGGTATCTTTATTTTTTATGGAACAACAGCCACAACAAAATACGATAGAAAAACCGGAAAAAATCATTCCGGCGACTCCGCATTTGCGATATATAGAAAAAACTCTCGCTTTGCTCGCGCCGGAAAAAGATGAAGACGGCAATGAAACGAATTGGAAAAACCTTTCCGAAAAAATCGGGACGTGGAATTCGGGATTGGAACTTTCGGATAAAATTCGCGATATTGTGCGGGAATACGTGCTTTTGAAATTGCCGAGCGTCAAAGAAAAAATACCATCCATCGCCGAGCTCCCCGATGATGAAATGTTGAATGCTCTCACAAACGGCTGGTTTGAAGAACTCGGCGAAGAAATCGGAGGCAAACGAAAAGAGGTGCTCATGTCCGTCCTTGCCCATATTACGCGAAAAATTGAAACGCGCATCTGGAAACAAGCAATCGGAAAAGCCGAAGCCGAGGATTTGAAAAAACTCGGACTTAACGAAAATCTGCGACAGGTAATGGTTGACTCGCTTGATTCCTCCGTCAAGGCCGACCCGCTCTTTATCCGCTATCTTGCCTATACGCAACTTTCGCCAGAAGCGCCGGAGAGTGCTGAACCGACAAACCCCATCGGACCGGATGAAAAACCTCATTCCTTCGCGGAACTTTTCCCGCATGAAACGCAATTCATTGAGGCAAAACTCGCCGCTCTCGGAAAAAATAACGAGGTATGGAAAAACGAACCCGGCGCGAAAGAATTTTCGGCGTATGCAATGGCTTTGTCGGAATATATCGGCGAAAAAGATCCGAGCAAAACGGAGGAATTGCGGAAAATTGCTTTGGATGCATTCAATGACGTAACAAAAACCGAATTTCCCATCAATATAATTTCCCCGATTGGCGGATATGAAAATGTTGAAGGTTATTACAAACCTCCCTATGTTGATCCGGAACTGCGCGTGGTTGTTAGAACGGAGGACACAAAGAAACAAGAAGAACAGTTTCAAAATCTTCAAAAAACTCTTGCTGATAATCTTACCCTTCTTAATATCCCCCAATTTGCTGAAAAAATGAAGAAACAGACCGTCCGCAATTATCTTTCCATCGGGTCTTATGGGGTCAATCTTACTTTTAAGGCCGCCGCGCAATCAGATCCGGCGATAATGATGTTTTTGGACGAGCAAATCAAATCGTACGACAAAAATTTGAAAAAATTCCTTCCTCTCATCGCCGATTCTGAAAAAGCCTTTGAAGGAATTTCAGCCGAACAGATTGAAGAAATGTCCAGAACAGATACGGAGCTTCACGAATTTTCACACAGCGTCTATCCCGGTTTGACTCCGGAGGCCGAACGGCTTGGCCCTGAACAACAAATGATTGCCGGAGAATTGGTGGGTGAATCCATTCATCGCGGTCTGGTAAGAGAACTTATAAAAAAACGGTTCGCTTCCCTACACGGAAGATCAATATATCGCCCAGTCCATCGGCATGGCTCTTCAATCAATAGAAGGCAATACGCCCGACGACGAATATTTCCAAGCCGATACCTTCGTCTTAAACGGTCTCTTTGAAAAAGGAATCGCGGAATTTGACGGTTCAAAAATTCATATAAAAAATAAAGAGGCATTTTTTGAGTATTATAAAAACAACGCAAAAGAAATTATCGCCCTCTACGAAAACCCGGAAATGAATCCGACAAAAGCGAAAAAATGGATTGCGGAAAAATGCACCGCCGGAGCGGGACTGCAAAGTGTGATTGATTATCTTAAAAAACAAAAAGAAACCGAATAATTCTTCAGCATGAGTCGTAATATTCTTTAATCTTTAATCAATAATCTGTAATCTTTTTACATGAAAACGGGAAATTCTTGGATACATCCGTCGCTTGAAGTGAGGGGGTCAAAAACGGAGGGCAAAGGGGTGTTCGCAAAAGAGGATATCAAGCAAGGAGAACGGTTGGCTATTTTCGGGGGAACGGTTCTGACTATTGACGAAATGAACAAACTTCCCGAACAGAACCAAAGCCATCTTATGCAAATTGAAGAACGGTTTGTTTTTGGCACCACATCGTCAAATCCGGAAGATACGGATTATTTCAATCACAATTGCAACCCGAACGCCGGTTTTCACGGTCAGATTTTTCTCGTTGCGATGCGTGATATCGCCAAAGACGAAGAGATAACTTTTGACTACGCCATGATCATTTCCGAATCCGTCGGGGTGAGCATTCCCGAAGATATTGACATGGACTGCCATTGCGGTGCGCCGAATTGCTGGAAACGATTCACGGAAAACGACTGGAAAATACCGGAACTGCGAGAAAAGTATCAAGATTATTTTTCCGAATATATAAAAAGAAAAATCGTCGCCGAAAAAATTTACCTAGGACTACCCTAGGTAAAATCGCGTGTTTTACTCTTTATTCCTCCATCTTTTCGTTTGCGCGGCGACATCGTCGGGTCGGTAGCTTTCGGTTGTCGCATCGCCCGTTTCGGGACGGGAAATATACAGGCGGCGGTTTGCGGTGTCAAAAAACACGACCTCATCCCCCTGTTCCCAATCATTT
>JBAYGK010000001.1:0-34089 GCA_041666665.1 Minisyncoccota bacterium | reverse complement strand
GGTGGGATGATGAACTGGTGAATGTTTGCGCCGGGTTGTGGAACTTTCATATTCAGATGACGTAAAAACACCGCCACTATCGTGGCGGTGTTTGGCGATTTGTTATTGTGGGGCAGGTCTATTCAACCCCTTCAAATCCCTCACGCGACTGAAGCAGTTCAGTCGCTCCTCTCCGTCAAATACAAAAATAGCCTTAAAAGAAGGCTATTTTTGTATTTGCGGAGAGGGAGGGATTCGAACCCTCGAGGGATTTTACTCCCTGCCACGTTAGCAGTGTGGTGGTTTCGACCAGCTCACCCACCTCTCCAGCTGTGTTCAAATTGTAATAACAATCTATCACAAAACAGGAAAAAAACAAAATAGACAACGTTACTCTTTATAACTTGATAAACTTTATACCATCTTTAATTAAACTACTTCATTTTCCTGCACTGACCGAAATTACTACCCAAGGTCTCTCCTTTCCCCGGAATATTTGGAGGTCGCACCTCCAAAGGGAGGAACGACCTCCAAATATTCCTCCTTAAGGAAAGATCTTTGTCCGCAATTTCTTGAAAAACAAAATAGACAAACCGTCGTACTTTATAATTTCAAGAGAGGGAGAAAATAGGAGCTTGCTCATATTTTCCCCGAAAGCAGGAATTATATCGTAGCGAAGCGAAGATATAAACTTGATAAACTTGATGCTTGCCCTGCCGTAGTCTGTCAGCCGGCGGACGAAGGAGGGAACTTTGCAACTTAGTGCGCCACGGTTGCGCAGAGAACGCTCTTGGCTCCGGCTTTCAGAAGGGCGATTCTCGCTTCTTCAAGCGTTGCTCCCGTTGTGGTAATGTCGTCAACAACGAGCACGTTTTTTCCCTCAACGCTTTTTTCATTTTTTATTCCGAACGATCCGCGAATGTTTTTTAGCCGTTTATCCCGATCTTTCACCGAAACTTGGCTCGGGGTCGCTTTTATTTTTAACAGCGCATTTTTTTCAAGAATGAAAAGGGAAGGATCCAAGCGCGCGAGTTCTTCGGCGAGAAGTTCTGATTGATTATACCCCCGTTCTTTTTCGCGTTTTTTATGAATCGGTATCGGAACGACAAGGTATGTGCATGCATTTTCCGCGTTTCCCGCCGGATTCCGGTATAATTCATTTTCCGCCAGCGTTTCCAATATCTTATCGTACAGAGATTCCGCCATGTCGCGCGCGAGAGTTTGTTTCCCGCGATATTTCAATTCCCAAAGCGCCCTTCGCACGGTTTCGTTATCGTACCGCCACAAGGAAACGATATGGCGCATCACGGGGGTTGTGTCGTGCGGCATTTTAGATCGGCATCCGGCGCAAAAACTCGCCCCTTCTTTTCCGCAGAGAATGCATCGGCGCGGAAAGATGATGTCCAGCAGAAAATTACCTGCTTCGCGCGCGGCAATGATAATTGAATTTTTCATACGAACATTTTGCATTATATCAAAAAAAATAAAAACTGTGGATAAACGCCGCTTTTCCCTAGAATTGTTAATTGTTTCTATGTTATAATACAAATACGTTTTATGTCCATAACTTGATAATTTGTCATACTCATGCCTCTTCCAATTTTTGATGTTCAACAAATGGTGAATTCCGCCAAAAATCTCTTCAAGAAAGAAGCGAGCGTTATCGGTTTGGATATCGGTTCTTCCGTTATAAAAGTCGTTCAAGTAAGGAAGGAACAAGGACGCGCCGTGCTTGAAACATACGGCGAACTCGCCCTCGGGCCTTACGGCGGTTTTGATGTCGGGCGCGCGACCAATCTTCCCGCGGACAAAATCGTTGAGGCGGTGAAAGATCTTTTCCGCGAAGCGAACGTCACTTCAAAAATCGGTTCGGTTTCTTTGCCCCTTTCTTCGGCACTGCTCACCATGATTGAACTTCCCGCGGTTGACGATGACAAGCTCGCAAAAATGATTCCCGTGGAAGCGAGAAAATATATTCCGGTTCCCATTACGGAAGTCGCTCTTGATTGGATCATTATTCCGAAATCCGCGGAGGAAGAGGCTTTGGTTACCGGCGATCCGAAGAAAGACAAATTGCAGATCATGATCGTCGCCATCCACAATCAGGTTTTGAGCAAGTATGAAGATATCGTGAAAAAGATCGGACTCGCGGAAGGAACGACATTTGAAATTGAAGTATACAGTTCCATACGAGCCACGATCGGACGCGATCTTTCCCCGATGATGTTTATTGATATGGGGGCGGGAATCACCAAGCTGGCTCTCGTTGAACAAGGAATCATCAAAAATGCCCATATTATAAGCCGCGGTTCTCAGGAAATAACCATTGCTCTCTCGCGCGCTCTGAATATCAGCATTGCGAAGGCCGAGAAAATGAAACGCGAAGTGGGGCTTGCCGGAAGAGATGATGAGTCGCGCAAAGTTTCGGCGATAATAGAATCGGTCACCAGCTATATCTTTACGGAAGCAAACAGAGTATTATTAGGGTATCAAAACAAGAACAATAAAACCGTAAGCAAAATTGTTCTGACCGGCGGCGGCGTTCTCCTCAAAGGATTGCCGGAACATGCGAAAAAATGGCTGGAAGCGGAAGTGGTGTTTGGAGACTCTTTTTCCAAGATTGAAACCCCCGCATTTCTTCAAGCGGTGCTGACCGATGCCGGTCCCGAATTTTCCGTTGCCATCGGGCTCGCTCTCAAGCGTTTGCAGGAATTAAAATAATAATAATATATCGCGGCGATAATTTTTGTATTTTAAAATTGTAACATTATTATGGACACGAGACTTAGAACATCGTTCGTTCCCAAAAAGACGCTGGCATCAAAAAGCGGTGCCGGCGGGCGTTCGTCAATCAACCCATTGGTTTCTCTCGGGATAATAATTTTTTTCATGGCGCTTGCGGTTGCCGCCGGCGTGTTCTTGTATCGGGCATTGCTTCAAAAACAGGTAGACCAAGAAAAGACGGATCTGATTGCCGCGAGAGACGCGTTGGTTGATCCGAAATGGATTGCCGAGGTAAAGCGGCTTGATTTGCGGCTCAAAACTTCTCGTACTCTGCTGGCCTCGCACACCGTTGTCACTCCGGTTTTTGAAATGCTTCAAAGGTCAACCTTAAAGACGGTGCGTTTCCTCTCTTTTGATTTTTCCACCGGAGCGGGCAGTGTTACCGCCGTATCAATGAAGGGGGAGGCGAACAGCTATTCCTCAGTAGCGCTTTTGTCCGATTCTTTCAATCTGGAGAAAGGGTGGAGAGAGCCGCTGTTTTCGGATTTGGCTCTCAACCCGACCGGAACCGTGAATTTTTCCTTCAAAGGTTCCGTGGATCCGTCGTTGGTTTTATATAAAACTTCTTTCATTAAACAAGAGGAGGTAATCTAATTTTTTAAAACAGATATTTATGAAGAATTTAATAGCGGCGGGGCTCGTTCTCGCATCCATCGGTATCTTTTATTTTGTCGTCATACCGACGTATGCGGAAATCAAAACCCTCAAAGTCGTCAAGAGCGGATATGATGAAGCGTTAAACCATTCGCAGGAAGCGCTTGGACTTCGCGATGCCGTTGAAACGAAGCACAATAACATACCGGTCGCCAACCTCAATCGGTTGGAGGCGTTTCTTCCCGACAGCATAGACAACATCCGGCTCATCATTGAAATTGACAAAGTTGCGGGAAGATACAACATGACTCTCTCCAACGCGCAGGTTGTTCTCGTGGGGGAAAACGCGCCGCAAACGATCGGAGAAGCTTCCGCCTATACGCCGGAAATGTACGGCACGGGCAAACTTGATTTTGCCGTTATTGGAACATATGAAGCATACGTCGCTTTTCTCAAAGATATTGAACAGAGCCTCCGTTTGATAAATATCACGAATGTTTCCCTTTCGCAGGCGCCTTCTGCCAAAGATTCTCAAAATGTGTACATGTATAAAACAACATTAAACACCTATTGGCTTAAACAATAAAAACATTTTGTTTACTGTATGAAAAAATCAAAAAAAATATTTCTCATAACCGGTCTTTTTGTTTTTGCGGCGCTCGGCTTCATGTTTGTTTCCGGGGGCAATTCCCTCGCTCAAGAAAACCAGATATCCGTTGAAACCGCATCGGGCGCTTCCAACGAAACGGGGGAACAAATACTGGCGCTTTTGGAGGAATTGACCAGAGTGGAACTTGACGTTTCCATTTTTGACGATCCGGTATTCCAGAGTTTGAAGGATTACCACGTTGACCTTACCGAAGAGCCGAAACAGAGAGACAATCCGTTTGCTCCCATCGGACAAGACGTGATTATAGAAGAAACCCAAGGGACGCCGACTACGGTTCCCTCCAATCCGAGAACCCCGAAATCTCCCGTCGGCGAGTAATCCTCTCGGCAACAAGTCCGCAATGAATGAAGTTCGCGTTTCTCACCGGGTCGTGCGACTCCTTTTGCAACTTCATATCCAACATACTATATGAATTTTTTACACTTTCTTTCACAAAAAGGAATAATCACCGAGGAAAGCATTTCCGTCGTTGAACAGTATATTGCTTCCGGAAACGGCAGTGTGGACGAAGCTTTGGTAAAAAATGGAATAAACGCGGGAGACCTTCTTCGTCTCAAAGGCGAATTTCTCAGCATACCGATAAGAGCGGCGGATGAATTCAAGGTGACGGGAGAGATTTTGAAATACATACCCGAAGAATCCGCAAGGCATTATCAGTTTGTCCCCATTGGCGTGGAGGAAGGAATCCTTGAAATCGGAATCGTTGATCCCGAAAACATGGAATCCACGGATGCCGTCCAGTTTATTTCTTCCAAGATAGGAATGCCTTTCAAACTTTTTCTTGTTTCAGAGGAAGATTTTAAAGGAGTTTTAAACAGTTATACCGGTTTGACCGGAGAAGTCGGGCAGGCGCTTACGGAGCTTGGGGGAGGAGAAACGGCCGCCGTTCCCGGTCTCAAAAACAAAGATGCCGCCGGAGCAAAAGCCATTCCGGGAGACGTTAAAAATACGATTGTTGAAGATGCGCCGGTAACCAAAATGGTCGCGGTCATTCTTCGCCACGCGACGGAAGGAAACGCCTCGGACATTCACATAGAAAACATGGGAGAAAAAATCCGCGTTCGTTTCCGCGTTGACGGCACGTTGTATACATCGCTTCTTTTGCCTGCGGCGGTTCATCCCGCCATCGTTTCGCGCGTGAAAATCCTCGCAAGTTTGAAACTTGACGAAAAAAGAAAACCTCAAGACGGACGTTTTTCCGCCCGCATTGACGGACGAAAAATTGACTTCCGCGTTTCAACTTTTCCCTCGTACTACGGCGAGAAAGTCGTGTTGCGTATTCTTGATTCTGAAAAAGGAGTGTTGACGCTGACATCGCTCGGAATGAAGGCGGAACATCTTGCCGCCGTGCGGGAGGCGATATCCCGCCCTTACGGAATGATACTTCTTTCCGGTCCTACCGGTTCGGGAAAGTCAACGACCCTGTACGCCATGTTAAACGAAATGAACAGAGATACCGACAACGTCATTTCTCTTGAAGACCCGGTGGAGTACAGCATGCCGGGGGTAAGCCAGTCACAGGTTCAGCCCGATATCGGCTATACGTTTGCGAGCGGATTGCGCTCCATTTTGCGCCAAGACCCGGATATCATAATGGTCGGAGAAATTCGCGACAAAGAAACCGCACAGCTTGCGGTGCAGGCGGCGCTTACCGGACACTTGGTGCTTTCCACCCTTCATACCAACACTTCCACCGGCGTGGTTACCCGTCTTGTGGACATGGGGGTTGACCCGTATCTTATCGCCCCGACACTGCTTTTGGCCATCGGACAGCGGTTGGTTCCAAAGCTCTGTCAAAAAGGCAAAAAAGAAATTCCCGTAACCGAACCCATGAAGATTATCATTGAAAAAGACCTTGAAGACCTTCCTTTGGAGTACCGAAAGACGATAAAAATTCCGAATCACGTGTATGAGGCGGCCCCCAGCTCGGATTGCCCGTCGGGGACAAAAGGCCGTATGGCGGTATTTGAACTCTTCAATGTTGATCCCGACATACAAAGCGTTATTCTCAAAAACCCGAATGAAATGGCGATATTTAAAGCCGCCCGCGACAAAGGGATGATTACCCTCAAAGAAGACGCGCTCATTAAGGCGTTCAACGGTGAGATTGCGTATGTGGAGGTGAACGCGTTATAAAAGTAAAAAGTTGCCGTCACCCTCAGGCGCGGTCCCGCAAGCGAGCGGGAAAAGAAAAAAGATCGGAAGAACTGTCCCTTTTAACTTTTTTCTTTTTTCTTTAATACCTGTTATAATACAAAAGAAAGGTATAAGGAAAAGAAAGAGCATGTTGCCGCTTTCCGCCCAAATACTGAATTACAGAGCCTAACGTAAAAAAATGAAAGAGAAAAATAAAATATATAAAATACTTCTCGTTGATGACGACAAATTCTTGCTTGATATGTACGCCACCAAGTTCAGCGAAGGAAACTTTGAAGTCTCCGCCGTTTTTGGAGCGACGGAAGCGATATCAAAACTTGAAGAGGGATACGCCCCCGAAATCATCCTTACCGATGTCGTCATGCCGATCATGGACGGCTTTGATTTTTTGACGGAAATCAAGAAAAGAAAATTCGCGCAAGGGGCGCATATCATCATTCTTTCCAACCTCGGGCAAAAGGAAGATTTGGACAAAGGAAAAGAACTCGGGGCGTGCGGATATATCGTCAAAGCGACATCAACGCCGACCGAGGTGGTCAACCAAGTATTAAAAATAATTGAATCCGAATAATTTATAAAAAATTATGGCATTAGACGCAAAAAGAGAACTTGAGGAATTTATTTTGACGGTCATCCGGGAAAACGGTTCAGACCTTCATCTTGCGGCGGGACGCGTACCGTATATTCGCGCAGTCGGCGAGCTCGTTCCTCTCGTAAAGAAAGAACCCCTGACGCAGGAGGGGATGCTGGAATTTGCGTCGCTTATGCTTACCGATGACAGAAAAGAAAAACTTTTCAAAGATTACGAAGTGGATTTTTCGTACAGTTACGGCAATAAGGCCCGTTTCCGCGGCAACGCTTTTTTTCAAAGAGGATTGCTTTCCATCGCCCTCCGTCTTATTCCCGAATACGTGCGCAATGTTGAAGAGTTGAATCTTCCCCCGATATTGGAAACTTTCGCCCGCAAAAAACAAGGGTTTTTTCTCGTCGTCGGACCGATCGGACAGGGAAAATCAACCACGCTCGCGGCGCTTATCCAGCTCATCAATATGGAGAGAACCGAGCATATTCTTACCATTGAAGATCCCGTTGAGTATTTGTTCAAACCGGTGAAATCCATCATTGACCAGCGCGAAATTCACACCGATACGATGGATTTTCACTCGGGACTGTATTCTATGTTCCGGCAAGACGTTGACGTCGTGATGATTGGAGAAATGCGCGACCACGAAACGATGTCCGTCGCCGTTACCGCCGCGGAAACCGGACACCTTGTTTTCTCCACTCTGCATACTAACGACGCGACGCAGACCATTGACCGTATCATTGATACATTTCCTCCCGAACAGCAAAATCAGATCAGCGCACAGCTTGCGGAAAGCTTGATCGGCGTGTTTTCTCAGCGCTTGATTCCCCGCATTTCCGGAGGGCAGATACCGGCCTATGAGCTTCTTATCAACACGAATGCCGTTTCCAATCTTATCCGCGAAAAACGCTCGCATGAAATTCCCCGCGTTATTGAAACCGGCGCCGAATTCGGAATGATAGATTTCAACCGGTCGCTCGCCGAGTTGGTTCACAACGGCGAAATAACGCAAGAAAACGCGACCCTGTATTCAACAAACGCAAAGAGCTTGGAGCGACTTTTATAAAATAGAAAAATAAAAAAATAGAAAAATAAAATAATCATTAGGCCTCTTTCAAAAGTCGTTTGTCGTCATTCTGAACTTGATTCAGAATCCACGTTGTCGTTAATTCGTGGATGCCGGATCAATCCGCCGGCTGGCGGACGGCATGACAAAAAGTGAGAATGGAATGACTTTTGAAAGATGTCTTTTAAAAAAAATAGAAAAATTTGTCGTTGTTAATTTTTCTATTATCTTATTTTTTCATCTTCGTATTATATGTTATTCAACTACAAAGTTCTCAGTCAAAGCGGTTCCGAAGAAAACGGATCCATTGACGCCATAAATGTTGACGTCGCCATAAGCTCTCTCCAGCGGCGCGGCTTCATCATTGAAGCTATCACCCCCGAAGGCGGCGGATCCATCATGGCGAGACTCTCCGCGATGTTTGAAACGATTTCCTTGAAGGAGATCGTGATGCTTTCCAATCAGGTTTCCATTCTGTTCAATTCCCACGTGTCCGTTCTGCGCATTTTTCGTCTTCTTGCGGAAGGCGCCGAAAACCCGGTGCTTCAAAGAAAGCTGAGCGAAATTTCAGACGATATTCAGGGCGGAGAATCGCTTTCTTCCGCGATGGGGAAACATCCGACCGTATTTTCCGAGTTTTATGTCAACATGATCAAGGCGGGAGAAGAGTCGGGGAAACTTTCGGAAACTTTTTCTTATCTCGCCGCGTATATGGAAAGAGAGCACGCGCTGGTAACAAAGACAAAAAACGCTTTGGTATATCCGGCATTTGTCGTTCTCACTTTTTTCGGCGTATTGGCTCTCATGCTCGTTCTTGTCATACCGAAACTCGCCGAAGTTCTGAAGGAATCGGGACAAGCAGTGCCGCTGTACACCAGAATAGTCATGGGAATTTCCGATTTCATCATTCATTACGGAATTTTCTTTGTGATTTTTCTAGTCATCGCCGGATTCATTCTTTGGAAATTCGGTCTTCCCGGAGGGGACAAGGGATGGTCTTCCGTCAAACTCAACATACCGTTTTTCGGACGTCTTTTCAAAAAAACATATCTTTCTCGCATTGCGGACAATCTTGATACCATGCTTGCGAGTGGCGTTCCGATGCTTCGTTCAATAGAAATTACCGGAAAAGTCGTGGGCGATCTTACGTATTCCGCCATCATGTTTGATGTCGGCGAAAAAGTGAAATCGGGAAGCTCCCTTTCGGACGCTCTTTCAAACAGGGAAGAGGTTCCCGGCATCATGGTACAAATGATCAAAGTGGGCGAAGAAACGGGAGAATTATCCACCATTCTCAAAACTTTGGCGACCTTCTACAAGAGAGAAGCCGAGCAGGCGGTGGATACTTTGGTGGGATTGATAGAGCCGATCATGATTGTTTCCCTTGCCGTTGCCGTCGGGTTCCTTTTGGCCTCCGTCCTCATCCCGATTTACAACATCACCGCAAATATAGCATAGTAGATGAGTATAGGTATTTCGTATATGTATATGTATATGTATACGGGATTGTCATTATTCGGTGTCGTATACTTATACCCATACTTCATACATATACCTCGTCCGGCCGTTTATCCACAGTTCTTTTGTACATGAATGCGAATTATGCTATTCTTTATATAAGGGCAACTCCGTTTCCCCGCGTTTAAAGATTAAACGACTTATTAAAAAATTATTAACTTTTCACAAGTTTTTTATGAAAAAACAAAAAGGTTTTACGTTGATTGAGCTCCTCGTCGTTATCGCCATTATCGCGATATTATCCACCGTCGTTATGGCGGGATTAAACAGTGCCAGATTAAAAGGCCGCGATGCAAAGCGTTTGAGCGACATCAAACAAGTCCAAGCCGCGCTTGAACTCTATTATGATTCCAATAGCGGATACCCGTCAGCCGCGACATGGGCGGCCGCTTTGAGCACAACTTTGTTCACTGCTTATATGAACCCATTGCCGTCTAATCCGTCACCCGGGGGAGCAACTTATACGTATACTGGGACACAGTCAGCTTACACTGTCGGATTCACTCTTGAAGGTCCATCAGGAAGCTTGCCACTGGGAGCGCACACGGCGACGCCTTCCGGAATCATTTAAGGCAGACAAAGAAATTTTTCAAAAAATCTCCCGATTTGCATCGGGAGATTTTGTTTTGCTTCCACTGTTGTAGATATAGTAATGAATCCACCCCCCAATTCGTCATTTATCAGAAAAAAATCTGTATTTCACTATCGTCCACAGTCCGATCAATCCGTCTTTTGCGCGCAATTTTTTTCCGCCAGCGAAAGTTCTCGGCGTATAGCGAATCGGCACCTCTTTTATTTTATATCCTTTGCGTGTTAATTTTGCCGTTATTTCTTCGCAAAATTCAAAACCATCGCTTTTCAGTTCTTCCGCCCGCATGGTTTCTTTGGAGAAAAGTTTATACGCCGTATTTATATCGGTCAAATGCGTTCCGTAAAGAAAATTGAAAAATCCTGTAAGCATTTTTCCTCCGAGCGAGTACAGAGGATATCTTTTGCCGTCTATGCGGGGCAGAAGATTTCTGGAACCGTATACCACGCGGGTCGTTTCATTCAATTCTTTTAGGAGAACGGGATAATCGTCCGCATCAAGTTCAAGGTCGGCATCCTGTATCAATATCGCATCTCCGGAAGCCCGCCCAAGAGCCGTTCGTATTGCCGCGCCTTTTCCAAGGTTTTTGGGATGAGAGATGAGAATGAAAGGGAAAGAGGAGATTTCTTTGAGAGCGGAGAGCGTATTGTCGGTTGAACCGTCATCAACCACGATTACCTCTTTTTCAAAATCCAAAGTATCCGCCGCGAAAACGCGCCGGATAACTTCCGCAACGGTTTTTTCTTCGTTATAAGCGGGGATGAGAATGCTTAATTTTTTCATTATTCTATCTCGCCCAAATACTTATTCAGAAAATTCCCGATTTTGACTATGGGGTCGTCTTGTACTTTTAACCTTGTTTCCGCAAGCATTTTTTCGTATTTGTCCACAAGCGCGTCATTTTTTTCCGCCTTCGCGACGGAAATGATTTTTAAAAGTATGTCTTGAGATTTCATCGGTGAAGTTGTTTTTTCAAGTACTTGTTCCAGTATCTCGCGAACCTTTGTAAAATCGTTTCTCATTGAATAATGGCTCAAAAGAAAGGCGGTGGAGTGCGTATTATTGACGTTGATGGAAACGGAATGTTCGTGGTCGCGCATTGATTCCGTATTTTTCCCCATTTTTGCGTATACCAAAGCGCGAAGATAAAACGGGAGAGGGTTGTTCGGTTCAATTTCCGTAGCTCGCGTAAGATATAAAAGAGCCTTGTCGTATTCTTTCTTTTTTTCGTAAGCAAGCCCGAGATTCGTGTTGGCGCGAGAACTTTCGGGAGATTCTTGCAGTGTGCTTGTGAATAGTACTATCGGATTCGCCCAATCGCGGTTGCGAAGTATGGTAAGGTTGCCAATCCAGAGTATCCACACGGTCAGAAAAACAAAAATGATAGATCGGTATCTCCACGAGCGGGATATTTTATCAACAAGAACAAACAGAGCGAAGAAAAATCCCGGGAGTGAAAGATACAGCCAGTGTTCGGCAAGGGCTGTCGCCGACGGCATGAAAATATTGGCGCTTGGTGAAAGCGCTATCAAAAACCATGACAGGCCGAAGCTTACTTCCGGTATTTTCTTAAATGTCTTAAAAATAAGAAAGAATATAAGCCCAAGAGCAAGACCTCCCGCTAGGACGGGGGGACTCATCAGTGTTTTTTCTGCAACGAGAAATCGCTCCATGTGAAGATGGAGAGGGGCGAACATAAGTTGCAGATACAGCAAGAGGGCGTGAAAAAAGGTAAAAATTCTTTCATGAAGCGGCAGATTAAACGATAGTAAACTGGTAAACTCTTTTGTAAAATTGAGTATTGTAAGGCGCGAGATGATATACGATCCGTCAAACAAAAGAAAAGGCAAAACTGTTTTGAGGGGATTCTTTAGGTTGCGCCAATTTTTTACTTCATTTCTTTTTCTAAATATATCCGCAAGAAAAAGAAGACCCGGCATCATGATGGCGGACTCTCTGGACATGAGAGCGAGGATAAAACAAAGAAAAACAGCGAGAAAAAACAGTCGTTTCCGGCGATGTTCCGTTTCGTTTCCCGCTTTAACATAGAAAATAACACCCAAAAGAACAAACAGAGCGCAAAGCGAGTCGGCAATCCCCGAAATATACGTAACGGCTTCCGTGTTGAGAGGATGAACGCCAAAAACCAATGCCGTCATAAATGCAATAAAAAAACGACCAAAGAGAAGGCGAAAAAGATAAAAAACAAGCAAAGCGTTTATCCCATGCAACAATATATTGACGATATGGTATCCTCCCGGCCACACAAGAAAGGTGTGCCATTCCACCGCGAAAACGGTAAGAACCGCCGGTCGCCAATAACCGGAGATGATTCCCGCGCCGTTGTACATGCTTTGAGAAAAGAAGTTAAGAAAATATTGCCAGTCGTGAATGTAGTTGTTAAAGATAATCCCCGCATCATCATCCCAAAGAAATTCATTTCCGATGCTGTTTGCATAGACTATCCACACCGCCAAAAATATAACAAGAGAAGCAACAGCCGTTTGAACGCCGTTTTTAAGAAAAAAGTTTTTTATTTTATTCATGTTGGGAATATTATAGCAAAATTAAGGCAAAAAAGAAACGACATTTCAATCGGACAAATGCCCTAAAACAGTCGTTTCCTTGAAAAATTATTTTATAAATCCGTTTGCATGAACAAGAGCGCTCGTAACGGGATCGTAGACGCTTGAGATGACGAATAATTGAGAGAATTGGAAAAATTCAACGATTATGATGAACGCAAACAATAACGTCGCGGCAAAATACCGATAGCGGATATTTTGTATTTTTGAAACAACTCCGATGACTCCTATTACGGCAAGCGCCCGTATGAATACATCCAAAAAAATAACCATCCGTAAATTGTATACGGCGGAAAATGAACTAAAAACGGCAAGGATGCTGAAAAAATACAAAACGGAAATGTTTCTGCCGTTCGCATTTTTTTTATCGTTTGTGGGAACGGTAATCCCCATAATGGCGAGGAAGAAGGTTAATGGAGAAATCAGCATAAAATCAACAAGATATCGGAACCATGCGCCCTGTTGAAATTTTATGACATAGGGAACATTCACCACTCGTTCTGACCAAAGAAGATAATAATTCAAAAACACTCGCGCCCCGCCGGCAATCCAGCTTATCGCGATAAAATACGCCATCGGAGCAAAGAACAAAGATAAGCCGATGTTTAAGAGCGGAGAGTGAGAATTTTTTTGCTTTCGGTAATACATTCCCAATACAAGAAAACACGGATAAAATAACGCCATTGTTTCTTTGGTAAGGAAACCGGCAAAAAGAAGCAAACCGAAAATTATTGGATCAATGGTCTTTTTTCTTGTCCAACAAAGATGATAGGAAAGAACGCACCCCATTACGATGAGCGTAAAAAATGTGTCCTGCAAAGCTCTTGCCGATAAGGCGAGAACAAGGGGGGATATTGCGATGAGAGAGGCGGAGAAAAAAGCCGTTTCTTCGGTAAATAATTTTCTGAAAAACAAAAAGGAAACCAGAACAAGCGCGATTCCTGAAAGGAAGGAAATGATTGCCGCATTTTCTACTCCGCAAACGGAAAGAATACGGCATGTCCCGGCGCTGGCGGAAATAAATAATATCCGGAGCGGTGTCGGCGGAGCCTCCGCTGCTTTTTCTTCGGGAAAAGCGCTTATAATTTCGCGAATACCTGAAATACCCTGTTCGTTTAGTGTCTTTGTGTATTTGCCGTAATATGTTTCGTCATAACCAACCAGTTGTTTGTCCGATAATGCTATCCCGCTCAATATAAATGTTATGAAAGACAGTAACAGCAAGCACAGAAATGATTTTTTAAATGATCTGAGAGATAAAAACATCTTTTTATTTTTTTATTATAAATTGGGGATATTTTTTCATTCCGGATCTATGAAGAATACATTTTCCGAGTATGCCGAGAGTTTCCACCCCATATTTCACGCTTCGTCTGAAATTTATTGACTGATTGCCGGGTAAATATCGCGTTGGTATCGGCACTTCTGTAGCACGAAAATTCCCAATGCTTGTTTCTGCGAATATTTCCGTATCAAATACAAAATCGTCGGAGTTTTTTTCAAATGGAACATGTAAGAGAAAGTGCCGGTTGTACGCACGATATCCCGTGTGATACTCGGATAAACCGAGACGAAAAATTGATTCTTCAATCGTTGAAAGTGAAACATTTGCGACAAAACGCCACCACGGCATCCCGTCTTTCCACGCTTTTCTTTTTGATTGCATTCGTGAACCGAAACAAACATCCGCTTTGTCCTCCGCAAGAGGTCGGGCGAGTGACGGAAGACGCGTCGGGTCATACTGAAAATCACCGTGAAGCATGACGACAACATCGGCACCTCTGTTGAGTGCCTCGCGATAGCCCGTTTTTTGCGCCGCACCGTATCCGCGGTTTTTCTTATGCGTTAAAACGGTAGCGGTGAATTTTTTTGCCACTTCCGGCGTGTTATCGGTGCTGTAGTCATCAACAATAACAAGAAAGTCAACAATATTCGGCGGAATGGCATTTATAGTGAGTTCAAGTGTTTTCTCCGCATTGTACGCAAGCACAACGGCGGCAATTTTTTTTCCGACAATCATAATCATTCCATTGTACAACAAAAAGGAGTCCTTTGGCGAGTTTTAGTCTTGTCCGATAGTACCATGCGGAACAACATAAAAAATGATATACTTCAGATGCGCAAATGGCATTTAGTAAAATGGGTGCCTTTTATAAAAATATTAACTTTTTGTGGTATCCGTGGGTGCCATCACCACGTGTAAAGGAAAGTATGTATTCAATGTTTTTTATTTTTTTGAAAAAATTGACAATATTCTTAAAGAGCGTTGCAAACCGAATCGAGAGATTTGTAAAAAGCAATCAAAACGCTTTTTTTTGGTGTTTGATTATGATTGTTTTGGCGGTATTGGCAGTGCTTCAGGCAAAAACACTTTATCTTCCTTTAGATCGAGATGAAGGAGAATTCGCTTTAATGGGGCAGGAAATCCTTAATGGAATAATTCCTTATAATGAAACGTACACCATGAAGCTTCCGGGATCTGCATTTTTGTATTCTCTTATCATGTTTTTGTTTGGCGCATCAATCGCAGGAATACATCTTGGTCTCATTGTTGTCCGCTTTCTTTCTTCTCTTCTTGTTTTTGCTTTTGCTCGGCGATTTATGAGCAATATATCTTCTTTCATATCAGCATTATCATATAGCGTGCTTAGCGCGTCTATCGGGGTAATGGGGACGGCTTTTTACCCGGAACAAGCAATTGTTCTCTTCTTTTTGTCCGGTATGTATTTGCTGGTAAGAAAAACAGACGAAACAAATGATCCGTTTTTTTCTGTTGGACGATATTTTTTTCAATATTTGACAGCCGGAATATGTTTTGGTCTTGCTGTTCTCATTAAACAACATTCTTTGGTCTTTTTTCCCATTGGCTTGCTTGCAATCCATTATAAACACTCTTTGTTTTATTCCACTAAAATGTTTTTCAAGAGGAGCGCGGTGTTTCTTCTGGGTTCTTTTTTACCACTGCTGATTGTCGCGACATATTTCTTTTATTCCGAAGCATGGAATTCGTTTGTTTTTTGGTGTTTTACTTATTCTGTGGAATATGCCTCTTTTGTTCCTTTTAAAGAAGGTTTCCCGTTCTTTTTCATTAAAATACCGGATATTGTTTACTGTACCGAAATTTTGTGGGTTCTGGGAATTTCTGGATTTTTGCGAGCCATTTTTTATCTGAAGAAAGAGCGTTTTCTGCTTTTGGGGATGCTGTTTTTTTCTTTTTTGGCAATAGTGCCGGGGTATTATTTTCGTGAGCATTATTTTATATTTCTTTTACCTTGCATCGCTCTCGGTATAGGTTTTCTTAACGGCGCTTCTTTTGGTTTGTCCGAAATTCATATGAGCAAAATTGTTTATTATTTTTTATTGATATTGGGTTTGTTTTCAGGACTTTATTTTTATATTTTTGAGTATTCGTTTCAAGAGCGATTAGCGATAATTTATCCGGCAGAACCGAACACTTTTTATCAAACGCACATTGTTTCGCAATGTGTGGCAAAACACGCAAAAGAGAATAGTCGCATTTTGGTTTTTGGGAACGAGCCGGAAATATATTTTTACACAAAAACGAAAAATGCAAGTAAATTCATTTACATAATTGAAATTCTTCGTCCGACAAAATTGCGGCCAAAACTTCAAGACGAATTTCTGAAAAGCGTACAAAAAGAAAAGCCGGAATTTGTCATAATCGCTCCGCCATTCGGTAATTTTCCCGGAACACAGGAATTTTTGAACAAAATGAATGGTTTTTTGCTGGCGCAATACAAGGAAGTTTCGGTGGAATTTATAGATTCCTGTACAAGAGACATTCCCGAATATGATCCCAAAAACTCTTTTATTATCATTTTAGAAAAACGATAAAAATTATATAAATAATAATATTTTTTATGCAACGCATCACCTTTTTTATTCAAAAAAACCGGATTTTCCGTTTTGTTATTTCCGGCGGGTTGGCGGTTTTGGCCAATTTGTCGTTCCTGTTTCTTCTCACCGAATGTTTCCGCGTGCATTATCTTTATTCCGCAATGGTATCTTTTTCCATCGGATTTTTTGTAACCTTCTTTTTGCAGAAATTCTGGACATTCCGGGAAAAAGACAAATCAAAGATAGCAAAACAGATGACGCTGACTTTTGCGGTTGCCGCCATAAATCTCCTTTTGAACACGTTTTTGATCTTTGTTTTTGTGGAGATGATGCATGTATGGTACTTGGCGGCTCAAGCTCTTGCGTCAATTCTCCTCTCTCTGGAAACATATTTTTTGTACAAAAACATCATTTTCCGCCGGTAAAAACATTTTTCCTTTGCGTAAAAAAGCATATTTCTGATATAATGACAATATGAAAAACGGCAACAAAAATCACATGAAGGGCTTTACCTTGATTGAGCTTCTTGTCGTCATTGCCATCATTGCTCTCCTTTCCACCGTTGCCATGACAAACTACAACAGCGCGAGAGCGAGAGGACGCGATGCCAAGCGCCTTTCGGAGATAACATCATTGCAAAAAGCGCTCAATTTATATTACGATTCATGCGGAGGGTATCCGGCTCTCGGTACTCCAGACAATTATGTCGGTATCGGAGTCAGCGGGGGATTGGAAACCACCACCAATATCGGATGTTCCACTGACTCTCTCGGAAGCTATATGAGCTCTCTCCCTTCAGTCGTACTGCCAAACGGCAATCCCTATATGTATTGCAGTACCGCCGATGGCGCGGCCGTTGGCGCCGCATCTTGCGATGATACTGAATCGGTCAGTTATCAAATTACATTCAACATTGAAAATGCCGCCGGCGATCTTGCCGCGGGAAATTATGTCGCTACTCCGAGCGGTTTTCAGGCGGCTCCTTAACGCACATCCAAAAAATAAAATCCGTTTTCAAAACCCCGCACCCTGCGGGGTTTTGGTTATCCTTTGTCCGTTTTCTCTCTCTGCGTTAAAATGAAAGGATATGGAATACTTTTTTTATTTTTTTGTTTTTATACTCGGCGCCATCATCGGCAGTTTTTTGAATGTCGTCATTTATCGCCATAATACGGAAATGACCCTTCTCGGACGGTCTTTTTGTTTTTCTTGCAACAAACAGCTCACATGGCGGGAACTTTTTCCGATAGCGAGTTTTCTCGCGCTCCGCGGAAAATGCCGTTTTTGCAAAAGCAAAATATCATGGCAGTACTCAATCGTTGAAGCGGCGATGGGTTTTCTTTCCATCTTGCTTTTTTGGAAGCTCGGCGGTTTTGCGGCATTCGCACACGAAGTGATTTTGGGCGATAGCGTTGATTGGTTATGGCTTTTTTCTTCAATGGTATTTCTCGTTCTTTTGGGAATACTTCTTTTGATTGCGGTATACGATTTGAAACATAAAATAATTCCCGACACTTTCTCGTATTTGTTTGCCGGTCTTGCCTTCTTGAAACTCCTTTTTCTTCCCGGAACTTTTCCTTTCTTGTTGACCGCGTGGGATCTTTTTGCGGGAGTTATTCTTGCGGCTCCTTTCGCTCTTTTGTGGCTTATTTCGGAAGGAAGGTGGATGGGGCTCGGCGACGCGAAGCTCGTTTTGGGAATCGGTTGGTTTCTCGGTCTTGGGGCGGGATTTACGGCTGTTGTTCTGGCTTTTTGGATCGGAGCGATTTTCGGCGTTACACTGATTCTTGCGGGAAAGTTGGAAAAATATCCTCTCTTTAAAAGCCGCGTGAGCATGAAAAGCGAATTGCCCTTCGCCCCTTTCCTCATTTTAGGACTTCTTCTGGTATTTTTTGTGCCGTCAATAATGGAAACAGTCGGCACACTCTTTCTCTTTTAACGCAGAATAAACAATACAGAGGGCATCCCTATGTACAGAGGGATGCCCTCTGTAAATTTTCTCTTCCTTCCCTCCTCCCATTTGTCGGGTTTTTTGGTATACTATCCCCATGACTTCTCAAAAAATACCGGGCGATATTGCCGCTCGCGTGGAACAGCTTAAAAAGGCGATTGAACACCACCGTTATTTGTATCATGTTTTGGATAAGCAGGAAATTTCGGACGAGGCGCTGGATTCGCTTAAGCGAGAACTGGTAACGCTGGAAACGAGATACCCCGAACTTATCACGCCCGATTCTCCATCTCAGAGAGTTGCGGGCGAACCACTGCCGGAATTCGTGAAAATAGAGCATGAAATTCCGCAATGGTCTTTCAACGACGCTTTTACGGAAGAAGATATTTCGGATTTTGACGCGCGCGTGAAAAGATTTTTGCGTGCCACCGCCGCGGGCGGGGTCCCGCTTGCGAGCGGGAAGAAATATCCGGGAATTTCTCCCGAATATATTTGCGAACTTAAAATTGACGGACTCAAGGTGGTTTTGACTTACAAAAAAGGATTGCTTGTAACGGCGGCGACGCGCGGAAACGGAAAAATCGGGGAGGACGTAACGATGAATGTGCGGACGATTGAATCCGTCCCGCTTCGTTTGAAAGACGATGTTGATATTATCGTTGAAGGGGAAGTATGGCTCGCGAAAAAAGAATTGGCGCGCATCAATAAAGAAAGGGAGAAAAAGGGAGAACCGTTATTTGCGAATCCGAGAAATGTCGCCGCGGGAAGCATTCGCCAGCTTGATCCGAAAGTGGTCGCATCGCGCAAACTTGATGTTTTTGTTTACGATATCGCGAAATACGGAAAGAAATTTCCAACCACTCAGGAAGAAGAGCTTTTGGAAATGAAGCGCCTCGGTTTTAAAACAAATCCTCATTTTGAAAAATGCAAAAATACGGCCGACATTATCGCCTATTGGAAAAAATGGCAGAAAATGAGCAAAAAAGAAGATTATTGGATTGACGGCGCGGTGATAAAGGTAAACGAACGAAAATATCAGGATGAACTCGGCTATACGGGCAAAGCCCCGCGCTTCGGCATCGCTTTCAAATTTCCCGCAGAGCAGGTAACGACAGTGGTGGAAGACATCGTTTTGCAAATCGGGCGCACCGGCGTACTGACCCCCGTTGCGCATCTGACTCCCGTTTCCGTCGCCGGTTCAACCGTTTCGCGCGCCACACTGCACAACGAAGATGAGATAAAACACCTTGATGTCCGCGTCGGCGATACGGTGATTTTGCAAAAGGCGGGCGATGTTATCCCCGACATCGTGAAAGTCGTTACCGAAATGCGGACGGGAAAAGAAAAACCGTATATCTTTCCCAAAAATGTTCCCGCGTGCGGCGGCGACGGTTCCATAGAGCGCATTAAAGGGGAGGCGGCGTGGCGGTGCGTGAATAAAAAATCGTACGCCCAACAAAAACGGAAATTCTATCATTTTGTTTCCAAACACGCTTTTGACATTGAACACATGGGTCCGAAAAACATTGATCTCTTTTTGGGGCACGGACTTATCGTGAATTTTGACGATATTTTTTCGCTGAAAAAGGGCGATCTGCTCGTCCTCCCTCGTTTTGCGGAAAAATCGGCTGAAAATATCATTGAAGCGATACAAGCGCGAAAAGAAATTTCGTTTCCGCGCTTCATTACCGCGCTTTCCATTCCGAATGTGGGGGAAGAAACCGCCGAGGATCTCGCGGAAAAATTCGGCACGATGGAAAATTTGGAAAAAGCGACGATGGAAGAACTGGAAAATATCAACGGTGTCGGCGGCGTCGTTGCGAAATCAATCGTTGAATGGTTTCACGAAAAAGAAAACAAAGACCTCGTACGCCGCCTTCTTCGCCATGTTTCATTGTCAAGGTTTCGCCTTGACAATGAAAAAAAGAAAGATTTACGGCTTTTCGGTAAAACTTTCGTTCTGACCGGAACGCTTGCCTCGCTTTCTCGTGATGAGGCGAAACAAAAAATAAAGGACCTGGGCGGCGATGTCGTCGGCTCTGTTTCCAAAAACACCGATTTCGTGGTGGCGGGCGAAGACCCCGGAAGCAAATACGACAAAGCGCAAGAATTGGGTGTGGAAATTCTGGACGAAGACGAGTTTTTGAAGCTTATAACATACAAATAATTTTTTATGGATAAATTAAACAAGCACGTTGATCAAAAAAAGACGCTTGTCGGTTACACGGGGCTTTTCTTTGCCATTTTCTTTTTCGCGGCATTGTTCGTTGGGGGATACTCAAGTTTCTACTTGCTTCGCACGGCAATCGCCGGATATATCATCTTCGGAATATCGGCGGTCTTTATTTACCTTAATATGAAAAAAAGGATTTTGTGGGCACACCTCTTGTTGTTGGGATATACCGTTATGAATCTTGTTTTTGCGGCACTTAATATTTGGGGCGGAGATAGTGCAAGGGAGTTGGTTGCAATAGAATCTCGCATGTGCGCCGGATGTGAATGGTGGGTTGTTTCTCTCACTCAAGTGGTGTTTGTCGGCGCAGACAGGGTTTTCTTGATCTTTGCCCTCTTTTTTGCGGCAATAGCATGCGCCGGTATCGCATGGCGATTTTTTGACATGAAAAAGCCGATTACTTTTTCACTTGATTGGTGGTTTTTAAAATTTTCACTCTGGGTTAATTCTCTGTACTCTTTGGGAATAATATTCTATTTCATAATTTGGCAGACTTTCGTTGATAGCCCAAAATACGGATCAATACTGTTTCTGTTGTTTTCCTTTTTGTTTTTTTTGGTTTGGTACGGGCGGAGAAACGTAAAAAGGAAAATAGAAATGCCAACGGCGTAAGAATGAGGCGCATAGATTCCGGACAAGGACGAGTTTTTTAAAATGATTTCATAAAAAATTAGAGTTTTTCATATCAATAATTCCCTATTAATCTTGCGGTCGCAAGATTAATAGGGAATTATTGCGTGGTGTGCTAAAATGACAGGTATGACAAAAATAACGGGAGAAAGCGTTAATCGTGACGAAATACGGCGAATTATTCTTGGCACATTGGCGATTACCGGAATTCTTGCTTTTGGAGTTCTTGCTCCGAATGCGGTGCAAGCGCTTACTCTTTTTGCCGGAAAAAAGAAGCGGCATTGGACCCCTTACTATATGAATCAGGCTACGGAACGACTTCGGAAAAGCGGGTACATAACGTTTGAAAAAATAGACGGAAAATCTTACGTTCGTATTACCCCGAAGGGAGAGAGTGAACTTTTACGCTATAAAATAAAAGAAAAACTTTTAACGAAAAAGAAATGGGACAAATGCTGGCGGGTGGTGGCATTTGATATTAAAGAATACAAAAAAGAAACAAGGGACGGCATTCGGCGCGAATTGCAAAATTTCGGTTTTATCAAACTTCAAAACAGCGTTTGGATTTTTCCGTATGATTGCGAAGACGTGATTGCTTTGCTTAAGGCGGAATTTGAAATCGGAAAAGAGGTTCTCTACATCGTGGCAAAACACATTGAAGGTGATGAATCTTTGCGAAAATATTTTGAATTGGATTAAACCTATTTAAGGAACCGCTTCTTATGCGGAGGCGGTAGGAATAGCATTTTCATGCTAATTTTCTTTTTGCCTCAATTCCCTATTAATTTTGCGGTCGCAAGATTAATAGGGAATTGAATATTGCGGAATAAAAAAGAAAAACAAATAAATCTTGAGAATCTTCAAAAAACACAGGTTTTACCGTGGCAGGCGTTGACCTCGGCGGTGAATACGACAAAGCCCAAGAACTCGGCGTAGAGATTTTGGACGAAGACGAGTTTTTGAAATTTCTCAAGAGATAAAAATAAAAAGCCCGGCATGCCGGGCTTTTGTGTTTTTTAATATTTCGGTCTTGGCGGAATTTTCATTCCTCTTATTTCATGGTCACATCCTTTTCTTTTGCATTTATACGGGGGCCATATATAAACATAGCCCGGCATTGCTTTGAGATATTCCGGATCATGATATCCGAACGCGCATAAAAGTTTACCGAATGCTTCTTTCACAAAATCAAACATAGAACCTCCTCTTTTTTTGTCCCGAAAAAACAATAGCACAATTATTTTTTTTGCGCAATCGTTGAAAATGCGGTATGATAAGGCAATGATTACCAAAGAAGATGTTCAAAATTTGGCGAATTTGGCTCGCATAGAGGTTAAAGATGATGAAATGGAAAGCATCCGCCAAAAGATGGAGGGAATTTTGGATTACGTGTCTGAAGTGCAAAATCTTTCAAAAGAAGGCGCTCCCGAAGATGTTCCCGACGCCGGTGAAAATCGTAATGTCCTTCGGGAAGATGCGGAACCGCACGAAGGAGAAAAATATACGAGCAATATCATGCGCAACGCTCCGGATAAAGAAGGGAATTATATCAAGGTGAAAAAAATCTTATAAACATTGAATTAAAGCACCAAATAATAAATCTCAAGTTCCAAATAAATTTTAAATTCAAAAATAAAAAAATCTCAAACTTTGGAATTTTGAATTTACTATTTGGAATTTATTTGGAACTTGTAATTTGGGATTTGGAATTTTTATGAATATAAATCTTACAGAACTTACCATCGCCAAAGCTCGCAAACATCTTGATGCGGGCGATTTCACCGCAATTGAACTCGCGCAAGCGTATTTGGACAACATCGCGAAAAAGAACGATGAGATTTTCGCATATCTTGAGGTTTTTGACGACGTGTTGGAACAGGCGAAGCGCGCGGATGAAATGATACAGGCGGGAAAAGCAAGCGCGATGACGGGAATTCCGATTGCGGTGAAAGACAACATGCTTGTCCTCGGCAAAGAATCCACTTCCGCTTCAAAAATACTAAAAGGACATTTCGGCGCTTATGATGCGACAGTTATCGCCAAATTGAAAGCCGCGGGCGCGGTGCTTCTCGGGCGCACCAATATGGACGAATTCGCGATGGGGAGTTCCACGGAAACGAGCGCGTACGGAAAAACGAAAAATCCTTGCGATACCAGTCGCGTTCCGGGCGGTTCCTCGGGCGGTTCGGCGGCGGCGGTTGCGGGAGATATGGCTCTCGCGGCGCTCGGTTCGGATACCGGCGGCTCCATCAGACAGCCGGCGGCGTTCTGCGGCATTGTGGGAATGAAGCCGACCTACGGCGCCGTTTCCCGTTTCGGTCTTATGGCGATGGCTTCTTCTCTTGATCAGATCGGACCGTTCACCAAAACGGTTGAAGACGCAAAAACGGTATTTGAAGCTATCCGGGGATGCGATCCGATGGACAGCACGACAACGCCCGAAAAACTTATCCCGAACATCCCTGCGGACAAAAAAATAAAGATCGGAGTTCCTCGCGATTTCCTCAAAATGAAAGGACTTGATCCGCGCATACTTGCGAATTTTGAAGAAACGATCAAAAAACTTAAAAAGAACGGATATGAGATTGTTGACGTGTCGCTTCCATACATGAAATATTCTCTCGCCACATACTACATCATCATGCCGGCGGAAGTATCCTCCAACCTCGCCCGTTTTGACGGGGTTCGTTTCGGTCTTTCCGTCCAAGGTTCCGATGTGGGCGATTCATACAAAAAAACGAGGGCACAAGGATTCGGAGAAGAGGCGCGGCGCCGCATTCTGCTCGGAACATACGTGCTTTCCGCGGGATATGCCGATGCGTATTACCGAAATGCCTTGAAGGCGCGAAAGCTCATCCGAAAAGATTTTGAACGGGTTTTTAAAGAGGTTGATTTGATCGCCACCCCGACCACGCCTTCGCCCGCTTTCAAAATCGGCGAAAAACGAATGACCCTCTGGAAATGTATCTTGCGGACATTTTTACCGTTACCGCAAACATTGCCGACCTTCCCGCCATTTCCATTCCGTCGGGCACCGTGTCAGAAGGAGGAAAAGAACTTCCCCTCGGCTTTCACCTCATTGCCCCTCATTTTGCTGAGGAAATATTATTCAAAGCCGGACGGGATATATCCTAAGCGTTTTTTTTGGTGTTAGGGGTTGGAAATAAATAAAATATCCATTTCGCTTCCATCTTTCCGCAATCTCTTATTTTTACTCAATCGCAAATCTTTCACCATATCCCGATATGCCTCAATATTTACTCAATCGTAAAAATCAAATCTTACGAAAATCTGAAACCGAACTGAATGCTTTATTTATTTCCAACCCCTTATGACTCAAACAACTCTTCAATATTCTCCTTTGCCTTCGTCAAACGCCGATCTTTCGCCGGTTATTTCAGGTGTTGCTGATTTTGTTCAGAATCCGCCGTCTTTTTGGCACCAATTCCTCGCAAGCCATTTCTTTTTAATGTTTCAATTTTTTCTATTTTTTATTTCCTCGCTTTTGTTTTTCGGAATTGTCATGCTGGTGGTGAAAACGGGAGAAATCCGCAAGAAACAAAAAAAAGAAACCATCGCGCGCGGTGTCCGGTTTGAAGAGGTCAAATCAAAACGCTGGCAAATGGTGGAAAAATACATGGAAAGCGAAAATCCGGCGGAGTGGAAGCTTGCCATAATAGAAGCCGATGCGATGCTGGAGGCCATGGTGAAAAAAATGGGGTATTCGGGGGCGACCCTCGGCGAGATGCTTAAAAAGGCGGAAATTTCCGATTTCAATACTTTGGACGACGCATGGAAGGCGCACAAAGTCCGAAATTTCATCGCACACCAAGGATCATCGTTTCTTCTCTCCAAGCACCAAGCGAGAGAAGTCGTCAGACTCTATGAAAATGTGTTCAGGGAGTTTGAGATGATATAGGACGATGTATATGTATCTTGTATAAGTATAAGTATGACGATACTCGTCCGTATACATATACATATACCTAATACTTATACTCGTAATAGGTATGACGATACTCGTCCGTATACATATACATATACCAAATACCTATACTCGTCGCACGGCTTTCCCTCCCTTTCTTTCTCATTCTTTGTTATACTATAATCATGTCCCCCCTTTTCAATAAAACGTTTTTTAAGTTTCTTTTCGGATTTTTGGGGATTATTGCTTTCGGGCTGTTTAGCATTGTGTTTTCAACGCGTTATTTTGAGACGCACCGGGAAATGTTTGCCACGACGAACGAGCCGAACTAAGGCGTCTTCCGTCAATAGCTTGCTCGTTTCGCTTCCAGATTTCCGCAATCTTTGATTTTTACTCAATCGCAAATCTTTCACCGTAGCTCGCTACGGCTCAACATTTACTCAATCGTAAAAATCAAATCTTACGAAAATCTGAAACCGAACCATATCAAGTTATTGACGGAAGACGCCTAAAGATTTTTTATATTATGGAGAGGGGGAAATCTCCTTTCCTTTTGTCTTTATTTACTGGTATAATATTTTGCATGACAACAAATCATCAAGGGGAAGGCAAGGTGTATGAGGTCAAAATGGCCCGTACCCTTGGTCCGACATCCATCATTTTCATAGGCATCGGTTCGCTCCTTGGCGGAGGAATTTTTTCTTTGTTGGGTCCGACAATCAACCTTGTGGGTCCGGGACTTTTTCTTTCAATGATTCTTGGGGCGTTTATAGCGTTTCTCAACTTGCAAATGTATGTCGCTCTCGGCACCACTTTCCCCGAAGCGGGGGGCGGGTATCTTTGGGTGCGGAAAGGACTGGGGAATTTTCAAGGTTTTTTCGCCGGCTGGCTTTCTTGGTTTGCCCATGCGGCCGCCTGCGGGGTGTACGCTCTTTCTTTTGGATACTACGCCATATGGCTTTTGGAGATGTATCACATCAATTTTTTTGCGACATCGGGATTCTTTTCCGGCGAAAAAATGGCCGCGCTCATTATGATTATAATATTCGGATATATCAATTGGCGCGGGACAAAAACCACGGGAAGCACCGGAAATTATATCACGGTTATCCTTTTGGCCATTTTGGCCGGTTATGTCTATTTCGGACTCAAGCAAATGACCGGTATGACGAATCCGTTCGTGAATTTCCACCCCTTCCTGCCAAATGGAATTGTCGGCGTTTTTGCGGCAACATGTTTTTATTATATTGCCTTTGAAGGTTCTGAAATTCAGGTTCAAGCGGGAGAGGAAACGAAAAACCCGGCACACGACATAAAGATCGGCCTTTTTACCTCATGGGCGGTTGTCTCTTCCATTTATATTATTCTCAGCATTATTATCATTGGAGCGACGACTTCTTCGGGCATACCCGTATGGAAAATGCTTGGCGGTTTTAAAGAAGGAGCGATTGTGGAATCCGCAAGATTATTCATGCCTTTTGGGGCCGTTGTCCTTGCGGTAGGCGGGTTGTTTGCAAACCTTGCCGCATTGAACACCACCATTTTTTCGTCCAGTCATGTCGTTTTTGCTCTCGCGCGCGACAAAAATTTCTGGAGGCGTCTTTCCCAAATTCACACGAAAAATTTCACGCCTCACTTTGCCGTTGTCGTTTCCGTGATTTTGATTTCCATTATGGTTTTAACGCTTCCTTTGTTTGATGTTGCGTCTGCCGCTTCTCTTCTTTTTGTTTTGCTGTTTCTGCAACTCAATATCGCGGGAATCGTGATCCACTACAAATACCCGAAAACAAAGTGGAATTACAAAATACCGATGTTTCCGTTGATTCCCATCTTGGCGACGTTCCTTTATTTTCTCTTGGCGCTTACCATGCTCAACGTGAATCCCGTCGCGTGGATCGTCACCATTTTCTGGTCTCTCATCGGTATGGTGAATTATTTCAGTTATGCGCAAGACCAGGGGCGCGAAAGTTTTGAGGAAGATGTCGTCTATGAACAAACGATGCGCGTTGTTCCAAAAACCGAAAATCGCATTTTAATGCCGATTCCTCCGCAAATAACCGCCGAAGAATTAAAGAATCTTTCCGAGATCGGTTTTGCTCTCGCCAGCAGATACGGCGGAGAAATTTTGGCGGTAAAAGTGCATACCGTTCCGCAAGTGCTGACGCTTCTTGACGGAGCGACAATGATACATGACCAGCATATTTTTGAATTGCTGAAACAGTGGGTGCAAGAATTCAACCGGAAGATGGTCAATGAAAAAGATATTAATCTCCACAGTCTGTCCATGGTCGGGCGCGATACGGTTGACAGTTTGCTTGAGGTGATAAAAATGGAAGACTGCGACAAACTTTTGGTGTCTTGGGACGGTTTTACAAAAACAAAAGGAGTCGTGTTTGGAAGTAAAATTGACAGGATTCTTCGGGAAACGAAAATTGACCTTCTTTTGGTTAAAAATCCTCAGCCGGTGCGTTCCATCCTTCTCGCGGAAGAATATCACGGCGACAACCCATATCTTCCTTTGACGGCGGAGGTTCTTTCCGCTTTAAAAGTGCATTTTCGGCCGAAAATGAAACTTCTTTCGGTTATTCCGATGGAACACGCAGGTCCGGGAATCAATACGACGAAAAAATTATTGGATGCCGTTGAATGCAAAGAATCCGATTTTGAGGAAATAAAAATTCTCCGTGCGAAATCCGTCGTTATGGCGATTGTCAAGGAAGCGAATTTCCAAAAAGAAGGAAAACTGGTGATTATTAACGCTTCGGCCCCGCACATACTGGACCAGATTCGCATGGGAAACATTCCCGAACTTCTTGCAAAACACGTGGACGCCTCCGTAATGATCGTTCGCGGGCACCAAGGAAGAGTTGAAGTGGCATTTGATAAAATCATAAAATTCTTTAAGTAGGATTTGCAGGCAAATTATGTGTATTTAAAACCCTCTCCGACGGATAACGGAGAGGGTTTTGTTTTTGTCGTCGTATTCGTTGCCTCCACCATCCGCCAACAGGCGGAGACAGACGTATATTTGTACGCATTTGCACATTGGCATCTCTTACATTGTGCCAAAAGGTTTTTTTTTGATATAATGGCAATGTTAATAAACCATAAATAAAAATAAAAAATAGCATAATGGGATAATAAAAAAAATTCTTACGGCGATATTTTTTTATCTTTCTATCTTTCTGTTTTTATATTTTTTCATTTAAAAAACCATGGAAAATCAAGAAAAAATAAAAATCGGGTGGTTTTCGTTCTCTTGTTGCGAAGACAGCACCATCGTAATGACGGAGATTATGAACGAGCATTGGCAGGATTGGAAAAAGTTGTTTGATTTCCGGCATGCGCGGGTGTTGAAATCCCATAATATCATGGACGAATTTGATATTGCGTTCATTGAGGGCGCTATCGCCGGTCCGGATCAGGAAGAAAAGGTCAAAGAAATTCGGAGCAAGGCGAAAAAGCTGGTGGCCGTCGGAGCGTGCGCGTGCGTCGGACTTCCCGCGGGGCAGAGAAATACGTTTACCGAAGCGCAAATGGCGGAAATCCAATTTCTCATAGATCGTTTCGGCGCTCTTCCGAAAGTGCTCAAAGTTTCCGATGTGGTAAAAGTTGACGCGGAATTGCCCGGCTGTCCAATGAATCCGGATGCCTTTTTGAAAGCGGTGGACGGGTTGGTGAAGGAACTGCGACCGACAAATCAATAAAGATAAAGTTTTACAAAAATGGAAAAGAAAAAAGAACTAATGAATATCGCGAATTTTGAAGGAAATAAAATCCGTCGTCATTACGACGAGGCGACCGAAACATGGTATTTTTCGGTGATTGATATCGTTGCGGTACTTACGGAACAAAATGATTATCAATTGGCAAAAACATATTGGACGACTCTTAAAAATCGCTTAAAAAATGAAGGAAGTCAAGTGGTCACAAAATGTGACCGGTTGAAAATGGTTGCCCAAGACGGAAAGATGCGCGAAACCGACGTTGCCGACCCCGAAACGCTTTTGCGCATCATTCAGTCCGTTCCGAGCAAAAAAGCCGAGCCGATAAAAATGTGGCTGGCAAAAACGGGGTATGAACGCATGCAGGAAATAGCTGATCCCGCTTTGTCGCTTAATCGCGCGAGAGAAAATTGGCTGAAACGTGGCAGGAGCAAGAAATGGATTGAACAGAGAATGACGGGGCAGGAAACGAGAAACAAATTGACGGATTATTGGAGCGAGCACGAAGTGAAAAAGGGAGAGGAATTCGCCATTCTCACCAACATAATTCATGAAGAATGGAGCGGTGTTTCGGTAAAAACACACAAAGAAATAAAGGGACTGAAAACGCAAAATCTTCGCGACCACATGAGCGAGGCGGAACTCATCTTTACCGCGCTTGCCGAACTTTCCGTGAGACAAATCGCCGAAACCATGCAAACGCAAGGATTGGAACAAAACAAAATTCCCGCAAAAGCGGGCGGGAAAATCGCAAAAATCGCCAGAAAATCATTGGAAGCCAAAACCGGAAAATCGGTTGTGACTGCCGAAAATTTTTTGTCGGACAGTTTCGTTAAGAGGCTCAAAAAATAACAATGTAACCGGTTAACCGTTAATTATCTGATATTTTATGCGCAAAGCGGACTTATTAATGGATTATGTCATCAAGATAAGATGACGACACCAAGCTTATAAAAGAACTTCGGCCGAATGCATAATTGAATTTTATGGATAAAACAGAAAAAGAAACATTTAATATTAAAGAAACGATACATCAAACTCCGTTTGATTCGGTTTCAGCGCAGGCTTTTCTTCGGAAATGGGCGGAAATAAATGATGGAATGAAAATACAATTTCTTGATCGCGAGAAATGGGAGGAGAAGAAAGAAAAAGGTTCTTTTTATGAAAAAATCGGCGAAGAGGCGGTTCTTTCTCTCCCCGATAATCTGCATTTATGGGAAATGGTCGGCATCATGGAAGAAATTGATCGGGACACTTTTACGGAAAAACCGGAAAAAGCGAAAGAAAAAAAGGAAGAAATGGAGGCGCTTGGAAAAATGATTGCGAATACCGCGAAATACATTTCCGAACGAATTCACGGTATTGGTGAAGGAAAAGAAATCGCGCATGCGATGGCGGACGAATTTTTTGCGTATGAAAAATTGCTGGCGCATGGAAAAAAAGAAAGCCAAGAAACAGAGCTTTCGGAAGAAGAAAATAAGGAAATAGATCGCTGGCTTCTTGGTGAAAATATCGCCGATTCCCGTTTGCAAACAATAGAAAACAAAGAAGAAAGAGAAAAAAGAAGAATGGAAACGCTCGCGCAATTTTTCCGCGTAACCGAGAAAGCGTTTATTTTGGAAAACACCGATTTGAAGCAGTTGAGAAAACAAGAACCGTGGAAAGATACCACCCCCATTCACTCCGCCTTTTTGCGGAAAGTTAAGCAGTCTATACGCGGAGAAGCGGAAAAGCCCAAATGGGAGTTCGGCGGCGCGATATTTCGCCGGGGAACGGAAGGACTTTTAAAGAATTTGGAACGTCCGTTAAGCCGCGAGCTTGTTTCATCGTTTGAATATTACGCGGAAAAGTTATTTGGAAAAGAAATTGCCTCCTCAATTTTCGGAGAGCAGAAGAAATTGGTAGAAGCGCTTCGCCTTCCCGACCTTAAAAAAGACTTGGAAGAAATCAGAAAAAAGGGAGATTTGGCGGAAATCGCAGAAAAAGAAAGAGAAATTGCCGCGAAAATACAACAGGCAACCAGCTCTTTTTCTTTTCATCAGGGCATGAACAATCCCGAGGATATAATCACGAAAAAATACATCAATTGCGTCGGCGCTTCCATTCTCGGAGGGTCTCTTTTTTCGGAAGTCGGTCTTACCTATTTGGTCGGTTCCGTACCGGAGCACTCCTTTCTTTTCTTGCTTACTTCCGATGATAAAATCATCTGGTTTGATATGCTCTATCCGGAGATGAACGAGGAATTGACGGACGATGCGTTAGCGAAACCGGCAAAAAACGAAAATCGGCGCCGCGTTTCCGATATTATCGCTTTTTCAAAAAAGCCATCTCAAGACGGGATAACGTTTGATATTGACAGGGATATGTTTCAGGAAAAAATGCCCTTTGATGTTGAGAGGAAAGAAAATTACATCACTCTTTTTTCCCCGAAAGAAGGAGGTCAATTGCAGTTGCTGGGCAATACATCGGGTTTTTTTATAAAAAACGAAAGATATGAAGAAGCCATTGAAACTTGCAAGCAAGCGATGATTTTGTCGCCTAAACATCCCAATATATATAATAATTTGGGATATGCCCTCCTTAAACTTAACCGCAACGAGGAGGCGATTGCCGAGTATAAAAAAGTAATTGCCTTTGATCCGGAGTATTCTCTGGCTTATGACGGGATAGGAGAAGCGCTTTTTAATCTCGGCGATATTTCCGGAGCAAGAAAAACTTTTGAAAAAGAAATCTCTTTGTATCCGAACGACCTGCGCGCGCATATCGGGCTCGGTCGCGTTCTTCAGCTATCGGAAAACGACGGAACCGAGGCGGAGAATGAATTTCGGAAAGCCATTTCTTTAAACGATCGTCTCGCCGAAGCTTATTTTTATTTGGCGCAACAATTGGAAAAAGAGGGAAGAATAGCCGAAGCCGATTCCGCATACAGAAACTTTTTATCCAGGGCGGACGAGACGCAGGAGAAGTGGAAAATAAAAATTGCCGCGGAAGCAACCAAAACATTAACAAATTAACAAATAATACCCGAAAATTATGCACAAAGTAGACCTATCAATGGATCATATCACCAAAATAGAGGGTGATGCCAAGCTTTCCATTCATGCCGAGGACGGAAAAGTAACCGAAGTACATTTCGGAATCACCGAATACAAGCGTTTCTTTACCGAAGCGATGAAAGGGAAGCCGATAATGGCGATACCTTCGCATCTCTCGCGCATTTGCGGAACATGTTCCAACGCTCATATCATGGCGGCGATTGAAGCGTGCGAAAACGCTTTGGACATACAGCCGACGAAGCAGACCGAAATTTTGCGCGCCCTCACGATGCACGGGCTTATCGTCCGAGACCACGCTCTTCATTTGTATCTCTTTTGCATGCCGGACCTTTTCGGAAAAGACGCATTTTTGGATTTTGACGAGAACGACGAGGTACAGCATCAGATGCTCCACGATGGATTTGATATAAAAGCGGCGGGAAATTATCTCGCGACGCTTATCGCGGGGCGTTCCGTGCACGCCATGTATCCGGTCATCGGCGGTTTTTTGCACTTTCCTTCCAAAGAGGGAGTAGACGAGGCGGTGCAAAAACTGGAAGCCATCCGCCCGGCGGCGCTTCGTTTGATAAAAGTATTTCAGGACGCGCCGGATCATTTTGACAGGAAAACGAGCTACATGGCGCTTATCGCCGACGAAGGATTCGGATATATCAACGGGAAAATACATACGAGCCGCGGAGAAGTGTATCCCGAGTCGGAATATCGCGCGCATTTGGAGCACACGGTCATGCCGTATTCCACGGCAAGCGCCTATAAATACCAAGGAGAAAGCTATCTGGTCGGCTCTCTTGCGCGTTTAAACATCGCGAAAGACAACCTTCACCCGAAAACCAAAGAATCAGCGAAAGAAGCGCTGGCTCTCTTCCCGTCAACCGACGTATTTCACAACAACCTCGCCCAAGCGATAGAAATTTTACACTCCATTGACGAGGCGATTGATTTGCTCAAAAACAACACCTTCGTTCCGGAGCCGATTGTGAAAAAACCGTTCCGTGATGCGGTCGGCGTCGGCGTCGTTGAGGCCCCGAGAGGAACACTCTATCACAAAATCGTTCTCGGTGCGGACGGGCTTATCAAGGAAGGGGAGGTGATTGTTCCAACGGGACAGAATCAAGTGAATATTGAGGAAGATATCGGAAGATTGGTTGAAAAATTGCTCGCGGAAGGAATGACGGAAGACAAAATCCCCATGGAAATTGAAAAACTGATCCGCGCCTATGACCCGTGCATGTCCTGCGGAGCGCATTTTTTGAAGGTTAACTGGATATAGAGTAGAGCCGTCTTTTTGGCGATCTTCGTTTTTATTTTCAAAAAAATTAGCGGGACAGTACTTTTGTACAGCCCCGCTAATTTTTTTGAAAATAAAAACGAATCCTTGCCCTTCCGTAGCTTTAGCGAAGGAGGGTCATCCAAAAATCCCGTCTCATGTGTTGAGATAAGGTCTTGTTTATTAAACTTTTAAAAAAGTCCGCCTGAATTGGCGGACTTTCTCTTTTTCCTATGCGGGTTTCCGTTTGCTTTCTTCGCGTGCTTTTTGGCGTTTATCCATCGCTATCGCGAAAGATTCTTCGTAGAATTCATTTCCGCGAGATCCCGGCTTGCGGTCGCTTATCGGCCAATCGTATCTGTTTTTCATGGTATATTCCTTTTAATGTAAATCAAATCCGGTTACAGTATAACACATTTTATTATAAATTGCAAGTTTTTTTCCGGTTGTTTTTTCCACTTGCGCTTTATCTTTTATAAAGCGATAATAAAAAGAGCTTGGGGGAATCTTCCCAAAAATAAAAGGTCATTTTATTTAAAAATTTTTACTATTTTTTATGAACGAAGAACAAAATCAGCAAAATATCGTTTCCGGCGTCGGTTTTGACGAGGAGAAAATCGTAAATTATGCCGGAAGGCCTTCCAAAATGGTTCTCTTTGTAGTGGAACATTCCCGCGGATATATAAAGAGTTCAAAACAAGCGACCATGTTTTTATGGGCGTTAGTTGCGTTGATGTTCGTCCTCTCCGCGTTTTTTGTTATCAGCTCAAGTCCCAAGGTTCCTTCTCAATCAAGGACACCTATTGTGGCAAAATAATAAAACTCATATGAATAACAAAAAACAAGGTTTTACTTTGATTGAGCTTATGGTGGTTATCGCTCTTATCACCTTGCTTGCGAGCGTTATTCTTGCATC